>JAIQGI010000012.1 GCA_020072565.1 Terriglobia bacterium | reverse complement strand
GGGGCGGTTGCCTTCGCGTCCCCGGGCATCACCGTGAATACGGCCACCCGCAACAACGCGAACGAAGTCAAGTTAAATATTACCGTCGACGCCAGCACCCCGATCGGCCCCTGCAACATTACCGGAACCAATGCCGATAACCAGATCTCCACCCTGCCCGGCGGGGGACCCGTCGGTTGCTTCGCATCCGGCTCTCCCACCATTAATTCCGTCACTCCTTCCCAGGCCTATCAAAACTGGATCGGGACAGTAACCGCCACCGGCAGCGCTTTCCAGGTCGACCCGGGGTCAACCGTTGTTTTTGAACCAATCACCGCCGGGGCCACGCTTGATGTCATCGGTGCCCCCACCATTGTGAGTACGACCACCGCCGTGGCCACTGTCAGCGCTACTGATGTCGGCGACTTCCGGGTCTGGGTCATTAACGCCGACTCCGGAAAGGGTTTCTATGACTTTTTTGTCGTGAACTCGTTTTCCCCGCCCACCCCCGAATGGATAGCGTTCAACGGCGTCACCAATGACGCCACCGCCAGCGTTCCGCAGCTCATCTCCCCCACCCCCCGGATCACGGCGGTCTTTACGGACAACGAACAGCTTTTCAACACCGCCACTAGCCAGAACACCGCCAAGATCGTCTACTACGGCCCCGGCCAGACCGGCATTGACTATGTTCCCGCTCCAAACGTCCGGTTCGAGGCCGGCAACACCCGGGCTATAATTGATTATCAAATACCTCGGGATAAGGCTTTTCCTGCCGGCGTCAATATCATCCAGGCCTACATGGAAAACAGTAGCGGCGAGGCCAGCCGCATAGCCGCCAGCGTAAGGATCGGCTATGTCCTGATGGACAAGGTGCCGGCCAAGGCGGCTTTGGCCTCCAAAACCCCCTGGGATCCCATCCGGGACCCAGGTTTGGAGCTGCAATGGAAAATGGTCGGACCAGTTACCGTTCCGCCCACCGTTAAGATCGATGTTTTCAAAAGTGATATGACAAGACCGGGTTCCGTTACCGCCAATACTCACGTGGCCTTAAGTTATGACTCCGCTGATCCCAGTAACTCTTTCAAGATCGTAAAGGCCCAGATAAGAGCCAGCGATTTTATTGAATTCTCTCAAGGAATGTATTTATTCATTATCCATAACGAAGACATCTACGCCAAGGGGAAAGTGATGGTCCAGCACAGATGAAAACAGTAATCAAAATCTGCTTTCTGGTTACTGGTATCTGGTTACTGGTTACTTCACTGGCCTTCGCCCAGGCGGCGCCCGATCCCATCCGCATTGCCACCGGCGCGCGGCCGCTGGGAATGGGAAAAGCTTTCGTGGGACTGGCGGACGACGTGGGCTCAGTATTCCTGAATCCCGCCGGACTGGCCAATCCCAACCGCTGGCAGGTCACTTCCATGTCCGGAAAACTCCTGGATGAATTCAGCTATCTCTCCCTTTCCGGAGTTTACCCGACCAACTATGGAAACCTGGGTTTTGCTTTTGTCGGCTCCAGTATCGGCGGAGCGCTGCCCACCACCGTCGAGGCCGGCTCTTCTCCTGACGATCCCATTTACACCATCGACACCACGACCGACCCGATGAACTACTCCAACAATCTCTTCCTCCTTTCCTACGGGAGCAAGCTGAGCCGTTTCCTGCAGCTGCCGGGACTTGCCGAGATCGGCAAGCGCTACCCCGGACTGAACGACATAAACGTCGGCGCCAACCTCAAATTATTCACCGTTTACCTGACCGGAGACCGCATCTCCCAGGGTAACGCCAACGGCACCGAAATGGACCTCGGAGTGCAGGGAAAAGCCCTGCCCTGGCTGTCGCTGGGCGGCAACCTTCAAAACGCGCTGCCCGCCTCCATGGGCGGCAAGCTTCACTATGAGTCCGGCTGGGACGAATCCTATCCCGCCGTCATGAAGCTCGGCCTCTGTGCCGATGTGCTGGGCCCGGAAAAGGCCATCCGCCAGTTCGGCACGCACAGATTAAAACTGCTGGCAGACGTGGATTACGAGATAAGCCGCGCCGATAAGGTCCCCGCCATCTTCCATCTGGGGGCGGAATGGAAACCGCTGGATGCGATCGCCCTTCGCGCCGGCATCGACCAGGAAATGGCCGGCGCCAATCAGACCGCCAGCAACTTCACCACCGGCGTCGGCGTCTACTACGGCGATTTCCGCTTTGATACCGCCTATCACCAGTTCGCGGGGGCTCCGGGCATCGACAACTATTTCTTCTCCCTCTCCTACGGCATTGTGCCCATGGTCATAAAGGATCCCCTCATCGCCTCTCCCGACAAGCTGATCACCGACCAGCTGGTGGCAAAAGTCAGCGGCACCGCCGTCGATCCGGAGATCGTCGCGGTCAAGGTGGGCGGCGTAAAGGTCGCTCTCACGCCCAGGGGTGAATTCCAGACCAGTGCCTCACTGACAGTCGGAAAGAACGCCATCATGGTCGAGGGCTTCAACTCCTCCGGCAAGCTCATCGCCTCCAAGAAACTGCGCATCCTGCGGCTGATCACCTATCCCGACGTCGCCAGGGATTACTGGGCTGCGGAACAGGTCAGCTACATCGGCACGCTGGGCATCATCCAGGGTTATCCCGACGGCACCTTCAGGCCCGAAGGCAACATCACCCGCGCCGAGCTCTCCACTCTCCTCATCCGCACCGTCGCCAGCGGCGACGCCAATGTGCCCGCTGCGGCCGGGGTGATCTTCAAGGATGTCCCGCTCAGGCACTGGGCGGCCAAGTATGTAAATCTTGCCTCGCTCAAGGGGATAGTGAAAGGCTATCCGGATAACACCTTCAAGCCCAATGCCAACATCACCCGCGCCGAGGGATTGGCCATGATCGCACGCTTCGGCGGCGTCACGGAACTGGCCTACGCCGGCACCGAGTTCGCCGACGTCAACGCCCGCCACTGGGCCGCTCCCATCATCGCCGGCGCTTTCCGCGAAGGAATGCTCATCCACTTCAAGGACCAGCCCTTTGAACCCAGCAAGAAGCTCAACCGCGCCGAGGCCGTCGAAATGCTCTACCGCTCCACCCCAGTGTTCAACCTCATCAGTGATCTCAAGGATTTTGAGAAGTACTAAATTACCTCTTGTAAATAATGTAAACACCGTGCTATTATAATGGGCAGGAGAAAAGCGTAAGAATGAGAAAAACATTAGTGCTCCTCTTTGTCTTATTTCTTTCGGCTGGCGCTTTTGGCAGCGATTATTTCCCTGTGGTAAATTCGCAACTTGCCATTGACGGCGTCATAAGTAGTAACATTGTTACTATCTGCGCCGGAGGCCAAACCGGCTCTCTTTACAGATCCACCGACTACGGAACCACCTGGACATCGATCGCCAATGCAACTGTCGGCAACACAATCCTTACCGGAATATCCATCGCTGGCGGCACAATTTTTGCGGGTGGAACATCAGGAACAGGAAAAGTTTTTAAATCGGTCGACTGGGGTTCAAACTGGACCGGGACCGCCGTGCTGGCCGGTGTAGCCGGTGTCACCGATTTATTTTTCCAGGATGCAAACGCCGGAATTGCAACCGTAATATTTGGCGGCGGTGCTACATGGGGAGTCCGCTATACAACTGATGGCGGCGCCAACTGGAACGCGCCGAATCTAATCACACAACGGTTCCATTTATAAGACCATCACCGGCGGTCAGGACTGGACCGTCCAGACTTCGGGAACAGTCAGCGGCTTGAACGACATCTTCGCTTTAGATGCAACCAACGCGTTTATTGTCGGCGAAAACAATACCTTTTTATTAACCACCAACGGCGGAACAAACTGGACATCACCCTCAATCGGGGGTGCCGGATTGACCGTTCGCGGATTTGGCGTTCGTGCCGTCGACGCCAACACCGTCTGGATCGCCGGCTACTCGGACGGCGCGCCAACCGTTGCAAAACTGTACAAGCTGACCAAATCCGGAAGCACCTGGACATCTTCGCTTGTGTATTCGTCTTCCGGTGCCACATTCCGCGGCCTCTTCCTCACTGACAGCGACAATGTTTGGACGGTTGGGAGCGCGACAGGAGGAACTTCGGGCCTGATTCATGGCCAGATAACTCCGCTCAACCTGACCACCTTTCAACAGAGTGACAGGCCCGGACAATACCGCGTCCCGGTGGGCACGACTCTGGATGTTTTGCTCCAGGGCGACAATATTCCTTAAAACCGCAATTCTCGGACGGACTCCTAGTACCGATCTGGGAAAACAGCACGTCGGACGGCAGAAACAAAACGATGACAAATAGTGAAATTATCTTCAACCATTTTGTTTTCATATCATTACCCTGTTGGATCTGTTCAGCGAAGGCTTACCAAAATTTGATTTAATATACTTCAAATGTTTTCCCCATGGCAGGAAAAAGGCATCGTGCGACTCAGACATGGGTTGGTGACCACGGTCGGATGCTCAGCAACACGGAGCCGCGCGCGTAAGCAAGCGGATGTCTGACAGTTTCAGGGGGAGTTCAACGCGAACAAAACTTGCGAATCTCCGCTTGCTCATGCGCGCAGCTGGGTTGCCTTTCACGGCTGATGGGTGCTGTTTTCTCTGTACTTCAACGGTGATCAATCCTTATAGTTCCGTTGTCTGAACTGCAGAAAAACATCGGGAACGCTGAGGACAAGGTGCGCGACCTGTGTAGGCTCGAGCCGCTCATATAGGGGGGATTCGAATGAAACATCCTCTGCGCAGTTCGGCAGATCCCATCCGCGCCGGACACTCGGGATTGGGTGGATGAGGCAGGCATGCACTGATTACCGAATCGGATGTTTCAGTTGCCCGAGCTGATTCCGGCGAGGATTTCTGCTGTGCCGGCAAGGCCCGGCTGCCTTGACATGCATCGGCGGTCCCGCCCAGTGATTCCACCATGTGAAACCTCAATTGCATATTATGGTTTCCACCCTATTCCGCTTGACCATCCGATGTCAAAAAACAAATCGCTATACAAAATTACTCGTTTTATCATGTGAAACGGTTCTTTGGAGCGCGGCACGCTGCGCAAGTGGAATCGGCCGCTCGGGCGCGGTTACTGGCCACCTTCGCACACCTGCGACCGAAAGGCAAATTGACCTTCCGTGGGTGCTGGATTCCACGTGCATGCCAGGGTCGTTCGATGATAGGATGTTGCATCATGACCGGCAGGGTGAGCTGTGCGGGCCGGCGCGGGCAAACGCTGGTTTTCCCAGTACGGTCCACGCGCATCCGCATTCAGGATTTTTGATTCGGCTGCCGTGGACGCCTCTCAAACCAGGCTTTTGCCTGCGCATCCAGTTTTTTCAGGTCGGCTTTCTGTTGCGCAATCGCGAGTGGATCGAGGTATTCCCGATTCAAATCTCTCACGCGACGGAGCGGCCTCCCTGGAAGATTATGTCCGGATGCCAGGCGTCGGGTCAGCTTGTACCCGAAGGGAGATAGGCCTCCTGAGTGCGCCTTCCTCTTTCCCCCATTGCAGCAGGCCGTGGTTGCCCCACACCAAACAATGTCTTCGCATTCCGAAATATCATGTCATATAATGCGAAACGATGAAACAGCCAGTACAGAAAAAAGGGATACTCGTTCTGCACAAAATGCTGGACATCCTGGAAACCATTCGCGAGAGCCGGTCCGGGCTTGCGCTAGCCGATTTGTCCCGCGCCTTGGGATTGCCGAAGCTTACGGCCTACCGCATTGTGGCAACGCTCGAGAGCCGCGGTCATATTTCGCGGAATGCGGCGGGGCACTATCTGGTCGCGAGGAAACTCTATGATCTCCAGCCGGACGTTTCAGAGGAACAGGCGCTTCTGCAGGCAGCGCAGCCGGTGATGGCAAAGCTGGTCGACTCGAGGAGCTATCCCGGTGCTGGTAACCTCCATGCTCAGGCGCCGTTTCGATGCCGAGGGCAAGGTGATCAACGGCCTCGAGGAATATCCCGAAGCCATGCGCCAGACTGCAGCCGAGGAGGGAGTACCCCTGATAGACCTGTCTGCCATGAGCAAGTCTTTCCATGAAAGTTTGGGGCCGGAGAACTCCAAAAAGGCTTTCCTGCATTACGCTGCAGGGACGTTTGCGGAACAGCCGGAGCCGCTGAAGGACGATACCCACTTCAGCGCCTACGGCGGGCATGAGTTGGCAAAGTGCGTGGTCGAGGGGATCCGCTCCGCGAGGCTCGGTTTGGTTCGATACCTGGTCAAGGGACTGCCCGTTTTCGATCCGAGTCGACCCGGTGCTTTCGAGAACTGGAGCCTGCCGCTGAGTCCTCCTCAGCCGAGCTTCAGTACTCCGACGGGCCGACTATATGGAATCCCCCAATGGCCAATGCGTACGCCAGAGACTGGATTTTCAAAGCCTTCATTGGGACACGAGGGGAAAACCGTCATGGATGGCCGCTCTGCCCCTCTTTTCCTTTACCATTTCTGATTGAGGAGAAGCGATGAACCACCGATGCGCATCCGTTCTGGTGCCGGCACTGGTCATGTTTGGTGCCGGCGGTGCACAGGAGAGGGGATCAGCCCCACGACAAAACATGACCCAAGCCAGCCTGGTCCTGCAATCCAACGGCCTGACACCCGACCGGCAGGGCTCACACAACCGTTCGCTGCGATTGGACGGAATCTTCTATGAGACCGCCCAGGGGCGCGTGACCCTCCCGGGAGAATTTACGGAAGGCAAGGGCGGCGTCACGACCAGGCTTTGGGAGGCACAATCAAAAATGGCCGACGGCCGCATCGTGACGATTGCGGCCAGGCCGCAGGGGAAAGATTTTGCGATCCGGATGAGCGCACAGCCCGATGCGGATATCCTCAAATGGGGCCTCGCCGTTTCTGCCAGTGAGAATGAATATTACACCGGGCTGATGGAACGGGTCGTGGACGGCCGGCAGGAGGCTTCCTGGGCGCCGGGTTTAGAGAGGGCGATGGATTTGCGCGGCCAAAAGGTCGACATGATCGTCAAACCGACGACCTCCGTCTACGCGCCTTTCTACCTTTCCTCGAGAGGTTACGCCTGCTTTATCAAAGGGACCTGGCCCGGCACCTTTGATTTTTGCGCGGAAGACCCGCAGCGGGTAAGAATCCAATTTGAGGGTCCGGCCTTCGAACTCAAGATATACACCGCGGACAATCCGGGCAGGCTGGTGGCTGCGCATGCGTTGGACGCAGGCCCGCCCTTCCTCCCTCCCAAGTGGATGTACCTGCCATGGCGCTGGCGAGACGAGCATTCGCAGCTGCCGCAATATTATGACGGCACTCCTGTCACCGGCCCGTTCAACTCCCAGGTGATGGAGGATGTGCTGATGATGAAAGCCTTCGGGATTCCCTGCGGCGTCTATTGGGTGGATCGTCCCTGGGGACCCGGCCGCTTGGGATACGACGATTTTGAGATTGACCCGGCGCGCTTGCCGAATTTTCCTGAAATGGTCCGCTGGCTGAACGGACAGCAGATGCAGATGCTCCTGTGGATTGCCCCGTTCTACCAGGGAAAGATGGAAACAGAAGCCCTGGCTAAAGGCTACAATCTGGCCGGCCAGCCTCGGCAAGCCAACAACTATCCGATGGTGGATCTGACCAATCCTGCTGCCAAAACCTATTGGCAGGAGGGAATCGGCAAACTTCTTAAGTTGGGAGTGGCGGCATTCAAACTGGATCGAGGCGAAGAGAATATTCCCGAAAGCGGACCCTATAGAGTTTTTGACGGCCGCTCGATCCGTGAAAACCGCAATGCGTATCCTGCGATGTACGTTCAAGCGGTTTATGACATCGCCAGGAAATACCGCGGCAACGATTTCGTGCTGATGCCAAGAGGCGCCTATACCGGCAGTTCACCCTTTGGCGTGTTTTGGGGAGGCGACATCGGCGGCACGCAGGAAGGGTTGCGGGCTTCCATCATCGCGGTGCAGCGCGCATCCGTGATGGGATACCCGAATTGGGGCTCGGACACGTGTGGCTACAACCAGCAACTGATGGAACAGGAAGTCTGCGCGCGCTGGCTGGCATTCTCCTGCTTCACTCCGATCATGGAAGTCGGGCCGACCCGCAACCTGGCTTTCTGGAACCTGCCCCGCACACCCAGCTACGACGCCGAACTGATCGCCATCTGGCGGCTGTACGCGCGCCTGCACGCGCGCATGGCCGACTACAGTTACAAGCAGGCACAGGAGGCGCACCGCAGCGGCATGCCTATCATCCGGCCGCTGTTCCTCGCCGATCCGAGAGCGCCCGCCGCGTGGAACAACTGGCAGAGCTATCTGTACGGGCCGGATCTGCTGGTGGCACCGGTCTGGGAAAAAGCAAAGCGCACCCGGGACGTCTATCTCCCTTCCGGCAATAAATGGCGCGACGCCTGGCATGCCGACCGGACCTACTCGGGAGGCCAGACGATCACAGTTCCGGCGGAATTGCATCAGATTCCCCTGTTCGTTCGCTCGGGCTCCAGCCTCCAGCTCGGGGATCTGAATGTCGAATATAAGGAGGCGCTCGCCGTTGCTCAGCAAAAGCCCGATCTAGGGCGCCTCGATGCTGAGCTTAAAGCCTGGTTCGAGAAACAGCGAAGGTGAACTGCCGGCGCATACAGCCTGGGATGGTGCCGGCCCAGAGGATGATCCATTGCCGTTTTGCCGGATCATGGACCAGTTTCCGGCGCCCAGCAGTTGCCTGCCGCAGGTTCGCGCTCCATCACGATCTGCTGCTGCACCCGGCATCTTTTTTCATGCCACGCGCAGCCGCCGGATCGGAATCTCATTTTTTCGCTGGTGCCGGCGCCGAGGCCGCTTCGATCGAAATCGAAGCTCCCGTCAGTCCAGCCGCCGAAGCGGCCAGAGTAATTTTCCCCCGTGTGGCGCCCGCTTTGACCATTGCATAACAGCGACCCTGGTATGCTCGCCGTGCCGAGGCCTGAAAGGGTTCGACGCTCGAATTGTCGCCGCTGTCCACCGCCGCGATGAAGCCGGGTCCTGTGATCTTGAACGAAACCAGATCGGAGGCGGCGGGCGCCGGGACGCCGTTTTGATCAGTGATCGTCGCAGTCACAAAGGCGACGTCATCCCAGACCGGCGTGAGCCGGGTCCGGTCCACGGCCAGCATGATCTTCACGGGCTTCCCGGCAGTACGCAGTTCGTGTTCTGCGACGATGACGGCGCCGATCCTGCCGATCGCTTTCAGCGTGCCGGGTTCCCAGGCTACTTTCCAAATGCGCGGGGAGTCATCGGCATTCCGCGGTTTGCTGCCAAGCGACTTGCCATTGAGTAGCAATTCGACTTCTTCGCAATTGCTGTAGGCTTCCACGGTTTCTTCATGCGGGCCGGTATTGGCCGGCGTCCAATCCGCAAACTGTGATTGCCTGCGGACGAGCGGTTCGAATCCGGGATCCACGGCGGCAATCTGCGTCGGGTTAATCCGGCGGACGACGTGCACAACCGGTTTGTCGCTCCACCAGCTCTCGCGTTCATAGGCCATGGCCTTGATGGCACCGGTGCGGTCGAGCAGTCCGGATGCTGCCGCGATAATGGGCCAGTTGGGAGATTCTCCAAGGTAATCGACGCCGCTCCAGAGAAACTGGCCGGCATGCTGCACGTGATCACGGGCCGCCAACCATGTCGGAAGGTCATGTCTTTGCTCGGTGCCGACAATCTTGCGAGTGGGTTTAGCTTCGTAGGCAGCCAGCAGTTCGAGGTCGCGGTAGTTCGTGCCGACGACGTCCAACAGATCCGCCAGACCGTTGTCATAATCATGGCTCACATTCGGGCGGAAAAGCCCTTGCGTCACCGGCCGCGAGGGATCGGCCTGGTGGAACACATCAACGAGGCCGGCCAGTATTCGTTTTGCCAGCTCGCCATTGGGTGTGTCGTGGATCTCGTTCCCCCCACTGTAAAGAACGATGCTCGGATGATTGCGATCACGCAACACCGTATCGCGGACGTCGGCTTGGGACCAGTCGTTGAAGTACAGGTGATAATCGAACGGATTCTTGGCAACTGTCCAGCAATCGAACAGTTCGTCCATGACCAGAAAGCCCATGCGATCGCACAAGTCGAGGAACTCCGGCGCCGATGGATTATGCGCCGTGCGGATGGCATTGACTCCCAGCGTGCGCAACTGTTCCAGGCGGCGCTCCCAAACGCGCAGCGGCACAGCGGCGCCGAACGCGCTGCCATCATGATGGAGGCAGACACCTTTGATTTTCACATTTTTGCCATTCAGCCAAAACCCGGTTTCGGGCACGAAGCGCGCATCTCGAATGCCAAAGGGCACCATCTCATCATCAAGGACGGTGTTCGCCGACCTGATCATGAGGTAGGCACGATAAAGATCCGGACGATTCAGCTCCCAGAGTTTGGGATTTGAAATGAACAGTTCCTCCTGAAAATCAACCGTCTGGCCTGAGGCGATCACTCGAGGCTTTGTTTTGACTGTCCTCTCGGAATTACCGGTGGATGAAACGATCATGATCTGCAGTGCAACTTCACGGGATTTTTCAGACTGATTCGCCACCGTGCCCTGCACGCGAACGGTAGCCTGCGCCGCTTCGATGCGCGGCGTCGTGATGTATGTTCCCCATTTGATGAAGTGAACAGGATCCGTGGCTACCAGGCGCGCATGGCGATAGATACCCGCTCCGCTGTACCAGCGGGATGCAGGCTGGCCTGAGTTGTCGGCTCGCACGGCCAGAACATTGGTTTTGCCGCTGCCGGTGACAAGATCCTTGGTCAGTTCATAGCCGAAACTGACGTACCCGTATGGGCGCTTTCCCAGATGCACGCCATTGATCCATACATCGCTGTTGGCCATGACGCCGTCAAATTCGACAAACACCCGGCGGCCTGCGTGCTCCTTGGGCAAGGTAAAGTGCTTCCGGTACCAGCCGATGCCTGCGGGCAGAAAGCCGCCCGCACCGCCCGTCGGATTCGCAGCAGCGAATGGTCCTTCGATGCTCCAGTCATGAGGCACGTCCAGTGTTCGCCACTCCGAATCATCAAAAACGGCAGCCTCTGCGCCCGGAGCGTCGCCCTTGAAAAAGCGCCAGCCGGCATCAAACAAGGTGACGATGTGCGCACCCCCGGGTGAGTATGACGGCCGAGCCGGGTCCTGCGCGCCACCGCTCTGAACCGCGGTCAGCAGGAATCCAAGAAGAAAGGTAGATAATCTCAGTTTCATAGTGGCACCTTATGAAATCCAGCCTTCCATTCCAGTCGCATGCGGTCATGGGCAGGGACGCAGACACCGGCATGGACACTGGAGCCGGCGACTGACGCACAGCGCGCAACGGAAGGGACGGCAAGATCTTCCATGTCGATGGCATCGCCAACTTTCGCCACCCCCCTGGCCGGCGCGCGGGCCGGTCGCCACGCGGCCTGAAATGGAAGCGCTATAGAGTTCCAACAGCAACGGCTCGTCTTGCTGGCGGGCTTCGGCCTCCTCAGGATCCATCTGCGCCCCCAGGCCGTAACGTTCCAGCAGCCTGGCGACACGCCGGCGGACACGATCGGCCGCCCGGGCCACCTCGGCGTCGCTGGCCGGAGCCGCGCGCCGAAAATTTGATCTTAGACCCCCATCCTACTCGAATAGTGACACGATCTGGAACCGGCCGACATCTACCAGCCCCTTGTCCGTGATCTTGAGGGATGGGATGACAGGCAATGCCAGAAAGGACATCGCCGTGAACGGGTCGCGAAGAGGGGAACCCAGTTGGTGCGCAGCCAGAATAAGATCCTCCATCTGGTCGCGCACGGCTTCAATCGGTTGATCGCTCATCAGTCCGGCGATGGGAAGGGGAAGCCGGGCCAACACGCGCTCCCCTTCTATGGCGACCATGCCGCCGCGCATGTCCGCAACGCCATGTGCTGCATTCATGATGGAGGCATCGTCCACGCCCACGACGATGATGTTGTGGCTGTCATGCGCGACGGTCGAGGCGATCGCGCCGCGCTGCAAGCCGATGCCTCTGACCAAGCCGAGCCCGAAGTTGCCCGTGGCCTGGTGGCGTTCGATGACCGCAATCTTCGCCACGTCATGACCCGGGTCGCAGACAACCTCCCCTGCGTCGATGGGCAGGTCTTCCAGAAGATGCTCCGTGATCAACTGCCCGGGGATCACCCCGATGATTCGTCCCCGGCGCCCTTGCGCCGGGATGCGCAAGTTCACCCGTTCCCAATTTATGTTCATGGAGGATCGCAGGACCGGCGCCTTGAGCGGCCGTTCCCATGGGATGACCTTGCCATCCTGGGCAGCGAGCCGTCCGCCCCGGAAGACCATCTCTGCACGGATATTCTGCAGATCTGAAAACACGACCAGGTCGGCGCGTTTGCCGGGCGCTATGCCGCCCCGGTCGAACAGGCGAAAATAGTTGGACGTATTGAGGGTGGCCATCGCGATCGCCATGAAGGGAGAGACTCCTTGGGCGATGGCGGTGCGGATCAGGAAGTCGATGTGCCCCTCATTCAGGAGGTCCGCGGGCTGGCGATCGTCGGTGCAGAAACACACGCGCGGGCCGTTGGCGACGGTCAGCCCGGGGATCAGGGAAAGGAGATTGTGCGCGTTGGTGGCTTCACGGATGAATATCACCATGCCCAGGCGCAGTTTTTCCCTCATCTCTTCGACGGTGGTGGATTCGTGATCGGATCCGATGCCTGCTGCGACATAGGACACCAGGTCCCGGCCCGTCAATCCCGGGGCGTGCCCGTCGCGGATCCCTTCCTCGAATCCGCGCAATTTGTTGAGCACCTCCTCGTCGCCGAAGACCACACCGGGAAAGTTCATCATCTCGCCCAGGCCCAGCACCCACGGGTCGCTCAAATAGTGCGAGATGTCGTACCACCTCAAGTAGGCGCCCGCTGTTTCCATGTCGGTCGCGGGCACACACGAGGGCATCATCACGTACACGGAGAGCGGGTTGTACTTAGCCGCGTCGAAAATGTAGCGGATGCCTTCCAAGCCCAGCACGTTGGCGATCTCGTGCGGATCAATGATGACGGTCGTGGTACCGCGCGCAACTACGGCGCGGGCGAATTCGTAAGGCGGAACCATGGCACTTTCAATATGAACGTGTGCGTCGATGAACCCCGGGCAAACGTAACGGCCGCCCAAGTCCATTACCTGGCGGGCCGTATAGCCGGTGCCGATACCTGCGATGCGGCCGTCGGCCAGAGCGATCTCGGCGGGATAGGTTTCACCCGTGTAGACATTCACGATGCGCGCGTTGGTCAGCAGAATCTCGGCCGGTTCGGCCCCGCGCGCAAGCTTGATGATCTGGGCAAGTTCCACGGCTCCGTCCTCCTTGCAGCCCGGGGGCACAAGACCGGTTGACTGTGCCAGATATTTGTAGCGCGGCTCCGCCCGCAAAGCCAGTGGTTTCAGAAGGGGCGCGATAACCTGAAGTATTCATGAAGTTGAATGGCAAGTAGAAAAACCAGGGAGTTGGCCGATGATGGACGCGGACGGGAACTCTAAGACTTAAAAATCCAAGGGCGCAGGGAGGGTCACTTGACCGGCGATTCACCAAGTCGGGGGGCGGCATGCGCGAATCCGCGTTTCCTGTACAGCAGATGCTTGGCCGCCTCGGCAGCGAGAACGTAGAGCAGCATAATGACTGCCAGCACCGACAGAAACGACCACGGCAGCTGCTCGAACGCGAAAATCACGGCCAGCGGTGTCAGCGGGAGAACCAGCGTTAACGCCACAATCAACAGAGTGGCCATCAACAGCTGCTTCCCGGGCCGGCTCCGGAAGAATGGCTTGCGCGTACGGATGACGAGCACGATCACCGATGCTGAAACCACAGACTCCAGAAACCAGCCGGTCTGGAATTGACCGGGCGTGGCGTGCAGCAACCACGGAAGCACGCCAAAGGTAAGGTAGTCAAACACCGAGCTTACCGGACCGAAGACAAGCATGAATTTGCGGATGAATTTGAGGTCCCAGCGCCGGGGCTGGTCCACCCATTCGCGATCCACACTGTCGGTCGCAATGGTCATTTCCGGAAAGTCGGTCAGAAGATTTGTGAGCAGAATCTGCTTCGGCAGCAAGGGAAGGAAGGGCAGAGAGAGGGGGGCGCCGGCCATGCTGAACATGTTGCCGAAATTGGCGCTGGTGGTCATGAAGACATACTTGAGCGTGTTGGCGAACGTTACCCTCCCTTCACGCACGCCCTGGACCAGGACGCCCAGGTCCATTTCCAGCAGCACGATGTCGGCCGCCGCTTTGGCCACATCCACAGCTCCCTGAACCGAAATACCCACGTCGGCCGTATGGAGCGCCGAAGCATCATTGATCCCGTCACCCATGTACCCGACGACATGGCCCGCTTTCTTCAGGGCCAGGATGATGCGCTCCTTTTGGTTCGGCTCGACCTCGGCAAAGATCTGCACCTCGCTCACCCGCCGGAGCAAAGCCGGGTCACTCATTTCGCGAAGCTCGGGGCCGGTGACGATCTGCGCCCCGGTCAATCCCATCTGTTGACTGAGATTGGCTGCGACCAGATGGTTATCACCGGTAATGATCTTCAGCGCAATCCCGAGTTGCTCCAATTGGTGGATGGTATCGATGATTCCGGGTTTCGGGGGATCATGAAACACCAGGAATCCCAGAAACGTCATGTCAGTCTCGTTGTCTTTGGTGATGCGCGAGATGGATCCGACCGCCCGGTAAGCGATCCCGAGCGTGCGCAATCCCCGGCGGCAGAGCTCTTCGATTTGATGTCCTGGTTCATATGGCCGTGCGGCGGGAGAGGATTCTTCTCAAAGCAGGCCACTGAAAAACGCCGACGGACGCCGACTTCAATTTTTCCGCCATTCGGGAGGTCAGCGTCCGTCGGCGTTGTTCCGCGTCCTTCTTCCCTGCGTCAGTCCCTAATATACACCGAGTCAACTATGCCTACGATGACCGAAATGACGCAGGCATCCGGATTCCGCAGCACCTGGCGGGCGCCGTTCCCTTCCCGATTCACCAGGACGGTGTCGCCGATGCCCGCCTGTGTGCTGTCGAGGGCGATAAAATCCTCGTCGGGCGCCGCTTCTTGCAGACCGAGCGGCTGCACCACCAGCAAGCGCCGGTTCTTGTAGTCCCAGTGGCCGATGGTCGTCACCACAGTGCCAACAACTCTGCCCAGAATCATCGCAAGCTCTCAGGTGTACTGGTTCCAGCCGGGCCGCATGATCCAGTCGAACTCGTCGTCCGGGCGGACCGTGAGTTCGTCGACAACCCCGACCAGCGCCAGGTCGATGGGCACAAATTTCACGTCAGGCATTGCCAGAGCGGCTTCGCGCGACCTCACCATCACGCAAAGGTCACCGATGCCGGCATGAACCACATCCGCCGCCACTTGCAGCGATCCCAACGGCTCGAGTTTCTTGTTCAGCGGCTGGACCACGAGCAACTTCAGGCCCTCCGTTCCCGGGTATTTGATGGTGCAAACCGCCGTGCCTCTGACTTTGCCGAACAGCATAGGGTCTACTTCACTCCCGAACTGATGAGCACCCGCTTGATGATCACATCGAGCAGAGTCGAGTCCACCTGGGCGCCGAGGCGGGTGGTAACCGCGTCGCGAATGCGCTGTTGCAGTTCGATCTGCGCGGGCGCGCCGGCCGCATGACCGCCGCCCGGGGATGGAAGGGGAGACACTGCCGCAGCGGCAACAAGTGTGGTGGGGCTCTGGCCCCGTTTCTGAGAAATGTACGGCCGGACCGGAGCGCTGGGAGGGTTTTCAGGTTTGTCGCGCACCAGCTTCATTCCCACCGATCCGGCTTTCTCATAAGCCATCTCGGTGAGCACGACGTCATCGTTGAGTGCCAGCGACATGATGCCGCCCTTGAACATATCCTCGATGTCTTTTTCGGTATAGAACTGTTTAGGCATAAAGCGCTCCTATCCAAACCGCATCGTGCCGTGGCTCAGGCACCCTCACGGCCCTCCAGGCTTTCCAGTGCCTGGATGGCCGCATTTCTTGCCGTCAGGATTTCAGCTTCCGTGCCGGAGAGCCACATGCGGCCGAACCGCCCCACGGATGACACATGGACGAGCCGGATGCTCGCCGTTTTCTCCGCTTCGTTGCAGGCGAAGTTGATGTAGGCCGCCGGCGCACACTCCAGCACCAGCATCGTTTCACCAGGAACCAGCATGCTCCCCCGGCGAAAGCGGTTCAGCAGCTGAGCCTGATATGGGTCAATGCGGGTGATCACCTGAGTGGAAACCACCACCGGCCGCATGCGATCTTCGAGGCGCAGGCCAAGACGGGCGAGGACCACGCTGCCCGCTTCAATGACGGCTGCCTGGTTGGGCGAGTGCACCTCGAACATGCCGAACTCGCGCTCGACGATCTGGGCGCCCGGCCTGGCTTCCGTTGCCTTCACGGCGATGTCGACCACGCGGAAGACTTCGTTGCCGGGAGACATTTCGACATACAGGGCAGCCATGCCTTCGGTCGGCAGATCACCCTGAGTGACCGTACCAATAAAGGCGGCAAACTGGGGCTGCATCCGGTCCAGATAGCAATAACAGCGCAGCGAAAAAGCGTCACTCATTATGGTCTCCAACGATAGGCGCCGGCGGCGCAGTCTTATCGGGCCTGGTCGTGAAGCGCCATGCCCAGCGGCGTGACGAACAACGGATTGGGCGGCACTTCTGTCGCGATCCGGGTGTAGTCGCCGACGACATCCGCCATCCCCAGGAACGACGAGCTGCCGCCGACCAGGGTGATGGATCCTGCATTCCAGTCCTTTACGTGGCGGAGCGTGATGCTCGCCACTCTTTCCATCACGGGACGCACCAGCGGCAGCAGGCGGGGCTGCTCTCTCGCCGTGACCTTGAGCGCTTCGGCTTCCTCGAAGCTGATATTGAGCGCACCGGCAATCACCAGGGAGAAGTGCGTGCCACCGGTAGGCTCATCCGCCGTGTAGACCACGCGTCCCTCCCGCACAACCGCAATGCCCGTCGTGCCGCCGCCCACGTCGACGATCGCACCTTCGCGGAGAAGGAGCACATTGTTCGCGGCCGTCGGCTCGTCGATGGAGCCCGTGCAATCCATCCCCGCGGCTTCGATCACGTGCGCCTTGGCCCGCGCCTCGACGGGCGGCACTCCGGGCGGAAAGCCGCCGGCAGCATGAGTCAGCTCCCGGCCCAGGCGCCGCTCCACGCGTTTTTTCATGCCCCTCAGCAGTTCGGTCGCGCCAATAAAGTCGACCACGAGACCGTCGCGCACCACCTGGGCAAACTGCCATTCACCGGCCAGCGGGATACCATCCTCAGCCAGTACGGCGAGCACCAGGTAGGCGGTGCCCAGATCGACGCCCACACGCAGCTTCCGGCCCGGATCGATCCTCAAAGGCGGAGCCGTCTCCGAGAGTCGCCTGGGCAGGATTGCAGCTTCCGCCCGGGCCAGATACTCGTCGCGGCTCATTCCGATCGGCGAGCGTCCGTTCTTGATTCCCATTTTTGCCCCTTACGGCCCGACGCCGGGCAGGTCGCAGTTGAAAGACGCGACTTGCGCTCCATCTGATCAGCACACACGTGCCGACTTCCGGCGTCCGTATTTCGTCCGGAGGCTTCCCGGACACAGGCTATTTGCCTTCCGGAGAACGCCCGCCGAAGTTGCCCTTGCTGCTCTTCGGCAGAATCATCTCGACATCGGCATGCGGCCTGGGAATGACGTGGACTGAGGCCAGCTCGCCCACCCGCTTCGCGGCTGCCGCGCCGGCATCGGTAGCCGCTTTGACGGCGCCGACATCTCCGCGCACCATCACGGTCACGTAGCCGCCCCCCACATATTCCGAGCCGATCAGAACCACGTTGGCAGCCTTTACCATGGCATCGGCGGCTTCGATGGCGCCGACCAGACCGCGCGTCTCCACCATTCCAAGAGCGATCAAAGAACTGTCTAAAGCCATTTTCTCCTTCCTTTCTCCTCTGCATTCTCATTCATCAAGACATCGTCTCGACGAGGGCCTTGGAGTGCGGAGCCGGCTTGCGTTCTACATCGACCCCCTCGCCGAAGCAGCAGCAGGCTGCCGCACTCCAAAGTTCTTTGCGATTCAGGGTGCTCAGACATACCGTGTGCTTTCCAGAATCTCACCGACAGCCTGGCGGACGACCCGCTCAATTTCCCCTGCCGAAGGCCCGGCGGGAACTTCACCGGGCGAAAACGCCGCCAGCGGCGGAGCCACCGTCTCGTATGCCAGCCGCTTGATATTGATCAGGTGCGAAGCGGTGATGTTGTCGCCCGTGATTGCGCCCCCCAAGCCGCCGGGACCGAGGGTCAACGACGGCATCACGCCGGTGGTCAACCCGATTGCGCCCAGGGTGCCCATGGTGTTCACCAGGATGCGGAAAACCGGTTTTTCCAGGCCGAAGGCCATGATGATGCGGTCATCGTTGGCGTAGATGATCTGGGTGTGGCCGCGGCCTCCGCTTTCAATAATGGCAATGGAATTCTCGCAGCCTCGCTCCCAACCGTCGGCCACATACCATCCGAGGACGGTGGTCAGCTTCTCCTGGGAAAGCGGTTCCGCCTTGCCGACTTTCTTGAGCGGTGTTACCAGAATGCGCGTGTCGGCTGGAATTGTCAGGCCGGCGTAACCAGCAACATACGCAGCCGGTTTCCCGACCACGGCCGTGTTGACGGTGCCGTCCGCGTGGAATACCGCGTCGCGCAAGGCGCCGGTTTCCTGTTCGTCTGTAAAATAGGCGCCTTCTGCCCGCATCAGATCGGCGAACCGGCCGGCGATGGGCTGGTCGGCAATCACAGATTGTTCGGTGGCACAGATCGTGGAGCAGTCGAAGGCCTTGGAGGCGACAATATAACGGGCGGCCTTTTCGATATCCGCGCTCCGGTCCACGTAGACCGGCACGTTCCCCGGTCCGACGCCGTAGGCCGGCTTACCCGTGGAATGAGCGGCACGCACCATGGGAGTGCCACCGGTTGCCAGGATCACCGCAGTGTGTTTGTGACTCATCAACTCCTGCGTGCCCTGCAACGAGATTTGCTGCATACATCCGATCAATCCCCCGGGTGCACCGGCTTTTTCGGCCGCTACCGCCATGGTGTGCACCGCATCGTGCGTGCAGCGAGCCGCCGCCGGATGGGGGGAAATGACGATCGCATTGCGCGCCTTGACGGCGATCAGTACCTTGTTGAAGGCCGTCGAAGTGGGATTGGTGGAGGGCACCAATCCGGCCACTACTCCCATCGGGCAGGCGATTTCGTAGAGGCGGCGGCCGGGATCATGGCGCATCACGCCCACGGTTTTCAAATCGCGGATGCTTTCCCAGATCAGGCGCGAGCCGAACTCGTTTTTCAGTTTTTTATGGGCAGCGACGCCGTATCCGGTTTCTTCCTGCGCCAGGCGTCCGAGCCGTTCGGATGCCTGATAGCCGGCTTCCGCCATGGCTCCGCAGACGCGATCGACCTCTGCCTGCGACGCCTGCCTCCAGGCCTTCCAGGCCTCATGCGCGGCGTTTGCCAGATCGCGCGCCTCTTGGATTGAGGAAAGGTCCTTGTCGAGCATCATGTTATTCTGGAAATCCGCACTCACGCTTTTCGAAACACTATGGCTCCATCCACTTCCAGTGAATCTATGACGGACATGATCACTGCATCCACGGGGGTGTCTTTGGTAATGGCCGTCTGCCGGGCGGAGGAACCGGCACAGGTAAGCACCAGGTCGCCGGCGCCCGCATCTACGGTGTCGACCGCCACGTAAGGCTTCCCGACCGGGTTGCCGCTTTCATCTGTCTGCCGGACAATAAGCAGTTTGCGGCCCACCAGTTTCTCGTCTTTGATCGTTGAGACCGTCGTTCCCACCACCTTGGCGATCAACATGGTTGTACTCCCGGGACTAATAAGTCTTGCCGGCAGGCGCTGCTGCGGCTTTCTCGCCGCCGGGGCCTTGTATGATCTTCACCCCGGCGCTGGCACCGATGCGCGTCGCTCCGGCCTTGATCATGCTTTCAGCGTCCGCATAGGTGCGGACGCCACCCGCTGCTTTCACACCCATCTCCGGTCCCACTACCCGCCGCATGAGCGCCACGTCGTGCACCGTCGCGCCGCCACCGGCAAAACCGGTGGAGGTCTTTACAAAATCCGCCCCGGCTTCTTTCGAGAGCAGACAGGCGATCGTCTTTTCCTCGTCGTTCAGGAGGACAGCTTCAATGATGACCTTGACGATGGCCCCGCGGGCGTGAGCCGCTGCCACGACCCCCCGGATGTCCTTTGCGACCAGTTCCAGGTCGCCCGCTTTCAGCGCGCCGATATTGATGACCATGTCGATTTCGGTGGCGCCGTGTTCGAGAGCGTTCTGGCATTCAAAAGCCTTGACCTCAGGCGCCGTCGCTCCCAGCGGAAACCCGATCACCGTGCAGACCTTCACCGGAGACCCCTGAAGCAGCTGGGCGCACAGTTTCACCCAGGCAGGATTGATGCACACCGAGGCAAAACCGTACTTGCGCGCCTCGAAGCAGAGCTGGGCAATCTGGTCCGGGGTCGCATCGGGCTTGAGCAATGTGTGATCGATCGTCTTCGCCAGGCCCATGTCCTGGGGAATCACCCCGATGGTGGAGGACAGCCGCTCCGCGCCTGCGCTGACCACTCTCCCGGCGCGATCGAAGCAGGTCCGGACGCACATGCCTTCGGCACAGCTGAACTTGCACTGGTCGCACTCGGGCGCCGCCGCCCTTTCTTTCTGCTCCATCATCGCGACCAGCACTTCGCGGGCGATCACTTCGACGAGTTGTTCCGTGGTCTTGAGGTCCGGAATCATGGGACGTCCTCTACTTTAGATAAAGCTTCTCGATCGCCACGATCTTGTCGACGCGCCGCGCGTGGCGTCCGCCGCCGAAGACGGTGGAAAGCCAGGTTTGCACGATCTGTTTGGCGAGGTTCACTCCGAGCAGCCCGGCACCGAGTGTCAGTACGTTGGTATCATTGTGTTCGCGGCTGTTCACCGCGGAGGAGTGGTCGTAGGCCATGCCCGCGCGCACGCCGGGGATCTTGTTGGCTACGATGCAACTGCCGATACCGGCCCCGTCGATGATGATCCCGCGCCAGGCTTTGCCTGCGCTGACCAGGTTGGCAACCTCGTGCGCAATATCAGGGTAATCCACGGCGTCCTTGCTGTGGGTGCCGACGTCGACGACATCGAATCCCAACCCGGGCAGTTCTGCCTTGAGAATCTCCTTGAGTTCAAAGCCGCCATGGTCCGCTCCGATCGCCACTACGTTACGGTCCCGGGGTTGGGATTCGATCGGGGCTTGGGGTTGAGCTTGAGCGGAGCTGCCGGCAGGTTTCGTGGTTTGGCGGGAAAGACCGAGTGCCTGGTCTAGCACCCGCTGCACGATCCGGTGGATTTCTGGATCAGCGCTGTCGTTCATGGCGCCCCTTTATGGTCATTTGGTCATGACCACATGACCACTCTACATCACTATATAGGTAGTGTCAACAGAATTCTTCTGCCAAAAGATCAGTGAAAAGCAAGAGGTGAGCGCAAAGGGCTTGGAGGGTTCGGGTTCCGACTGAGATTGCTCCGCGGCTTCTATCGGGTCAGTTTGGCGAAGTAGCGATAACGGTCGCCGCGATAGAGGATTCGGACAAATTCGATCACGCGCCGGTACTGCGAATAGGTGGTGCGCTCGCTGAGAAGCAATGGGCTGCCAGGTTCTATCTGCAGAAGGAACGCTTCGCGGGGCGTCGCCGAGGCAACTTCAAGAGTTTCGTCTGCTTCCGTCGGGATCAGGTGAAATTTCTCCTGGAGGATCCTATAAGTCGATCCATATTCATCCAGTTCCTGGCGCGTGATGGTCTCCCCCTCGGGCAGCACATAGTAGGAAGTCTGCAGACCCATGGGCGCGCCGTCACCCAATCGCAAGCGCTCGATGCACAGGACTCTTTCGAAATCCGGCGGCAGCTCCAGGTGGCAGCAGACATCACCGGGAGGCTTGACATATCCGATTTCCAGTATTTTCTGCCCGGGAACGATGCCGCGTCTCTTCATGTCCTCGGTGAAGCTGGTAAGTTCGGAAATCCCCTTTTGCAGCTTCTGCGGTGAGACAAAGGTTCCCCGGCCATGCTCGCGATAGAGAAAGCCCTGCCGGACCAGGAGGTCTATAGCTTGCCGGATCGTCGTCCGGCTGACGGAGAAATCCTTTTCCAGCTGCCGCTCGGAGGGAATGGGCTCGCGCGCCGGCAGTTCCCCTTTCGCGATCCGTTCGCGCAGGATGTTCGCGAGCTGGTAGTATCTGGGTAGAAAATCGTTGGGATCAACAATATCTGGCATTAGTACCTGACCCACCTCCGTATGACATCATGTGGTAATTACCATATTATTCTACACTTCATCGTCAACGTCAAGATCAGGTTTCGATTCGCTGCGCTCGATGAACCGGCCTCGCCCTGTCGTGCCGAACCACTCTTGTTTATGTACCACCACCTCGCCTCGTGACAGGACTGTTTCCGCATTTCCCCTGACCTCGAATCCCTCAAACATGGAGTAATCCACACGCATGTGATGGGTGCGCGCAGAGATCGTGTACGCCTGACGGGGGTCCCAGATGACGATGTCCGCATCGCTCCCCACGGCGATGGCACCTTTGCGCGGGTAGAGCCCGAAGATCTTTGCCGGCGCCGTCGACGTGATTTCCACCCAACGATTCAGAGTGATGCGCCCCTGGTTCACACCATAATGATGAAGCAGCTGCAGGCGATGCTCGATGCCGGGACCGCCGTTGGGAATCTTGGCGAAGCTCGCGCGTGCACCCGCCACTTTCTCCCGGAAAAAAACCGGACAGTGGTCAGTGGCGACAGTCTGCAGGGTGTTCTGGCGGAGTCCTTCCCACAGTTTGTCCTGATGCCATTTTTCGCGTGGGGGCGGCGAGAACACATACTTTGCGCCCTCGAAGCCCGGCCGGTCGAGGTCTTCGATCGAGAGCAGCAGATATTGCGGGCAGGTTTCTGCAAACACCGGATGCGCGCGAGCGCGGGCGGCGACGATGCTCTCCAGCGCAGGGGCGGATGACAGGTGGACAATATAGACGCGCGCGCCCGCCATCTCTGCCAGCGCGATCGCCCGGTTCACGGCCTCGGCTTCAGCGCCGGCGGGCCTCGTGAGTGCATGATGCCGGGGCGCTGTCCTCCCGGCAACGATCGCCTCCCGCACCAGCAACTCGATGACATCACCATTCTCTGCGTGAATACAGACCAGGCCGCCGTTTTTTATCGTCTGCCGCATGGCGCGAAAGATCGTGCCGTCATCCACCATCAGCAGATCCGGATAGGCCATGAACAGCTTGAAGCTGGTCACACCGGCGCGCACCATCTGGTCCAAGTCCCCCAGATGCGCTTCGGGCAGATCGGTGACAATCATGTGGAGGCCGTAGTCAACGGTCGCCTTCTCCCCCTTCCGCAGCCACATGTCGAGGGCAGTGCGCATCCTCATTCCCCTCGATTGGATGGCGAAGTCGATGAGGCAGGTGGTCCCGCCGAAAGCAGCCGCGCGCGTGCCGGTTTCAAAATCATCGCTCGAGACCGTGCCGCCGATGGGCATGTCCAGGTGGGTGTGGACATCCACGCCGCCGGGTATCAGGTACTTTCCCGTTGCATCGATGACTCTGTCGGCCTGAACCCTGAGGTTCGCCCCAATGGCCGAGATTACTTCCTTCTCGATGTAAATGTCGGCCATGTAGTCCCGATCCGCTGTGACAACGCGCCCATTCCGGAGGATGATGGACATTTCAGCCCTTGAATCTCAACTGATGCCAAAACTGCCACTCAGACACTGCCGGCAAAAAGCAACTACGAATGACAATAACCCGGATCATTCCTGAGTGAATGGCAAAAATAGATCGCGGGACGCCGAAAAACGCAGACGGACGCCGACGGTCTTGATCTGGTCTGCGTGCAGGAGCTTTTGCCCGCGTCCAACGGCGGCCAATTCCCTCTTTTTTCTGCTTGCCGTCCCACTTCATGAATAGTTCATGCCAAGCCCAAAGAGCGCTCCGTTTTCAATCGCCCCTGACCAGGCGGCGGGCGATGCGGTTGTGCCGCTCGATCACCGGCAGCAGGTCGACGGTCAGCAGGTTGCCGTCTTCCACGATCAGTTTGCCATTGACGATGGATAGATCGACGCGCTGCGGCGTGCAGAACACCAGCGCCGCCATCGGGTCGTGCTGCGCCCCGGCAAAATCGAGCCGGTTCAGGCGGAAGCCGATCAAGTCGGCCGCCTTGCCCGGCGCCAGTTGGCCGATATCGTCGCGGCCCAGCACGCGCGCGCCCCCGACCGTGGCCAGCCAGAGGGCTTCGCCGGCCGAAAGGGCCGCCGGATTTCCTGACACACGCTGCAGCAGCAGCGCCATGCGCGCCTCGGCAAGGAGGTGGGATGAGTCATTGCTGGCAGATCCATCCACTCCCAATCCCAGGCGGACTCCGGCATCCATATACTCACGAACCGGGGCGATTCCCGATGCCAGGCGCATGTTGGAACTGGGGCAGTGACACACGCCTGTGCCGGTGCGCGCCAACAGCGCGATCTCCGACTGGTTGACATGGACTCCATGTGCGTACCAGACATCGTTTCCGACCCAACCCAGGTTCTCGGCATACGGCACGGGCCGGTGCCCGAACTTGCCCAGGCAAAACCGCTCCTCGTCCTTCGTCTCCGCCAGGTGAGTGTGCAGGTGCACGCCGTAGGAGCGCGCCAGAAGAGCTGCTTCCCGCATCAGATCGGGGGTTACCGAAAAAGGGGAACACGGGGCGACGACGATCCGCAGCATCGCATTCGGCCTGGAGTCGTGATACGTCTCGATGGCCCGGCGCGTGTCCGCGAGAATAAAATCCTCGTCCTCCACCACGCGATCCGGAGGCAGCCCGCCCTTGCTCTGCCCGAGGCTCATCGATCCACGGCTGGCATGGAAACGTATGCCGAGCGCTTGCGCGGCCTGGATTTCGTCGTCGATGCGGCAGCCGTTCGGGTAGATATACAGGTGATCAGAGGCGGTGGTGCAGCCGGACAGGATCAATTCACCCAGGCCAACCAGCGCACTGGTATGGATGGCCTCCGGGGTCAATCGGGCCCAGATGGGGTAAAGGGTAGCAAGCCACTCGAAAAGGGTTGCGTCCTGAGCTGCCGGAACTGCCCGGGTCAGGGTCTGACAGAGATGGTGATGAGTATTCACCAATCCCGGCAGGAGGATCATCCCTTGGGCGTTGATCACGCGGTCAGCCTCAACCGCCAGCTCTGTCGTCGGCCCGACCTGCTCGATGATGTTGTCGCGCAGAAACAAGCCGCCATCGGAAATGCAGCGGCGGTTTGCATCCATCGTGACCAGCAGCTCAGCGTGTCTCACAAGCAGCGACGGCATGGCCTTTTCTCCTCGACTACGGGGCTTCGGACAACAGGAAACTATTTCAAACCACCAACCGTCAAATCTTCGCCTATTGGGCAAGAATCTGAACGTCTCAGCGCCATGTCCGCAGCCCGAACTTGGGCGCAACCGAACGGGTCCGCGAAACAGGTGAAAAACAAGGAATCGGACTCGTCTTTTTTGCGTATTTCGCAGCTAAAACAGGAACGGCAGCGTGCCGATCACGCCTTGAGCGATCACGTACATTTCTGCAGGCTCATCCAGCGCCAGGTCTCCGCGAAATTGCTTCCTCAATGCCATGCTCATGATGCGAAATTCGGCGCGCGAGATGACCAGCTGCAGCAGATCGCTTTCGTAGATCATCTCGCCGCCGGCGCTTCGCATGGCGAGCTGCGACTGCCTGCCCCGCTCGCATCTTCTGATGATCCATCCCCCCTTGTTGTTTTCGACGTAGAAAGCGTTGAGGCTCTCCCTTTCAAAATCGTCGGCGTTGAGAAAGAGCCGGGGTTTCTCTTCGTGGGGCCTGCCCTTGTGAACGCAAAAGGTCGCGCAGTTGCCGCAGTTGTTGCACAGGTCATGCAGATGAATGATCTGTCTGGATTGGCCCACCTGGAAAACGGTCTCTCCTGTTATTACCAGCACGTCTTGCCGGCAGGAGAGCCTGGGCAACTCCAGGCGCACGGGCGAAACGTGGTAGGTACGGTTGGCCCGATTCGGACAGACTTCCACGCACTTGTCGCAAACAGTCGAGCACTGCAGGCAGCGCACCGCTTCTCTGCGCGCTGCCTCTTCGCTCAGCGTTGCTTCAATCAGGTCAAAGCCGCCGCGTTGGCCGGGGGGCACCCTCGCGGCCCTGTGCTGCGCTTCTCTTCGGGCGCGCACGCCCTTGACGTCCAGAATTTCCTTTTCGGAAAGCCGCGCCGGAACGGAGGGCCATTGCCGGAACTCAATCCCGAATTCCGTGCAGATGGCCTCAGCCGCTCGCCGTCCATCGGCGCAAGCGGCAACGATGCTTGCCGGCCCGGCGACAACGTCTCCGCCCGCATAGACGTGAGGCACCCCTGCCAGGCCGGTTGCCGGGCTGATCTTTATGGATCCCTCTTTGCGAAGGCGAACAGCGCTTCCGTTGAGAAAGGTGAGATCGGCGCTCTGGCCGACTGCCACGATGATCGAGTCGGCTGCAATTTGGAATTCGCTCCCTTCAATCGGGATTGGGCGTCTGCGCCCGTCCGGGCCCGGCTTGCCCAGTCTGTTTCGGATGCAATCCAGGGCGGCCACCCGGCCGCCGCGCAGGACCACTCGGATCGGGGACACCAACTCCTGCAGGTGGATGCCTTCTTCGAACGCTCCCTCTATGTCCTCTTCGCCGGCGGGCATCTCCTTTCTGGTCCGCCGATAAACGACGGTCACCGGATGGCCCGTCAGCCGTTGGGCCGTGCGCGCGGCATCCATGGCAGTGTTGCCGCCGCCGATAACCAGGACCCTTGCCCCCAATTCCAAATCATTTCCGCGCCGCGTCTGCTCCAGGAAGTCGAGAGCCGCGACGACGCCCTTCCCTTCGATTCCCTCGATGCGCAACGGCGCATCCTTCTGAAACCCGCTCGCGATGTAGACGGCGTCAAAGCCATCCTTCAACAATCTCTCGGGTGGATGAGTTATCGGGCGGGAGATCTCGATCGCGACGCCCATGCGCACGATCCGCTCCACATCCTCCTGGATGATAGCCCGGGGCAGTCGGAAAGCCGGCGCAAGGCGCATCATTCCACCCAAAACGTTTCTGGCCTCAAAAATGGTGGCTTGAATTCCGCTGAGCGCGAGGAAATACGCGACAGAGAGTCCCGACGGCCCGCCGCCGATAATGGCGACCCTGCGGCCGAGCTTATCCCTCCCGGGCGGGGCGACCCGTCCCTTTTCGACAGCAAACCTCTTGAGATCACGGATGCCCACGGGTTCGTCGTAATTGCTCGCAGAGCGGGTGCAGCATGTCCGGCAGAGCTGCGTACAGATATAACCGGTCACACCCGGCAGCGGGTTGCGCGCCAGCACCACCGCGAGCGCGCGGTCATATTCTCCCTGAGCAATGAGCCGGGCATATTCAGGCACATCCTGGCGCACAGCGCATTGCTCCACGCAGGGCGCAGCGATGCAGTCAAAAAGTCCCAGGCCGGAGTCAACTCTGGGCAGTCCGTGGAGATAATAGCTCTTGTGATAGCGCGGATTCACGAGCGCCTCCGCTGCTGCCTGCTCGAGATTCGCCAGCTTGTTGCGCGCCAACTCATCCAGGCTTGCGACTCCTCGATCACGCATTTCGGCCGCCAGGTTTCCCAGGTATTGCAGGAATCTTGCGTAGCCGCCGGGCTTGAGCAAATCAGTTGCCGCCGTAACGGGGCGGGCGCCACAAGCGAGGAGGGCGCTGACATTGAGCGCATCTGCCCCACCGGAGTAGGAGACATTCAAGTCGCCGTTGAACTCCCGGACCAGTTTGCGGAAGAGGTTGATAGTCAGAGGATAAAGCGCACGGCCCGACAGGTACATTTCTTTGCCGGGCAGCCTCCCTTTGTGGTTTACGGCTGCCAGGGTGTTGCTCAGCTTGACGCCAAAGGTCAGCTTGAGGCCGGCTGCCTGCCGCTGGAGCGATTTGATGAGTTCCACTGCCCGGTCATATCGCAGATCGTGCCTGAACACGGCATCCGGAACCTGAATCTCACGAAAGCCGAGGTCTTCGTGAAGTATGCCCAAGACTCTTCTCTTGCCGAGCAGGGTGGGATTCAGTTTGACCGTTGTGTGCAAACCCCTCTCATCCAGCAGATAGCGGACGATGCGTTCGATTTCCTCCGGCGGGCAGGCGTGCATGGTGGACAGAGTGACGCTGTCGGAAATTTGAGACGGGATCTCAATGTCGGCGAACTGCGGGAAACGCGCGCGCAATACCGCACGGATCGCGTCCAGTTCTGCAGACGCATCCTTCATCCGGTCCAGAAATCGAGTCATCGGCTCTCCCTTAATGCCCTCCAGGTCATAGCCGATGCTCATGTTGAATATCGTTCCCGGCGGAACCCGGTTCTCAAAGCCGAGCAGTCGATGCAGAATGTGAGTCAACACCCAGGCCTTGATGTACTCATCGGCCGACTGGTCCAGCTTAAGTTCCTGCGACCATTCGACGTTGTATCCTTCGTCCTCCATGTCGATGCACGGTCGTGGGATCACAAGTTCGTCCCTGACCTGGACGGTCTTGAGTTCGATGAAGCGGCCACCGCAAAGCCACGCCGAGACGATGTTCTGGGCCAGCTGAGTGTGCGGCCCCGCCGCCGGGCCGATTGGAGTCGAGAGGTGATGCCCGCAGCAATCTGAAACCGCATAGGGGGCATCCTGTCGAGGCTCGTAAAAGAGAGAACGATGAATCCCGAAAATGGATTCCCGTTGCTCGAGTTCTCTCAGAATCCAATCAAGAATGACTTCAAAGGGGAGGGCTTTCATATTTCGTTTCAGGCGATCTTGTCCGCTTCCAACATGATCTCAAGCACACCGACAGTCACCGGAAAGGGATGCGACATTGGCCTTCGATCTGCCGCCCGCCGGCCTGCAGTTCCCTCCAAACCCGTTCCGACGTCAGCGGAATTTCGTCAAACCAGATGCCCGTGGCGTCATGGACGGCTGCGACCAGCGCCGGCGCCAGCGCGATAAAGGGCATCTCTCCCATCCCGCGGGCTCCCCAAGGACCGATGGTGTTGGCGTGTTCCACAATGATCGCCTCGACCCGCTCCGGCAGGTCGGCGGTTGTCGGAATCAGATACGTGCTGAGGTTCGGCGTCAGCACACGGCCTTCTCGGGTCACGAAATTTTCGCAGGTAGCCCATCCGATTGCCTGGAGCAAGCCTCCCTCGATCTGTCCCGTGACTTGCTGGGGGTTAATGGCTCTGCCCACATCGTCGGCGCACACGACTCGCAAAACGCGCATCTCCCCGGTTTCAGTGTCCACTTCTACCTCGACCGCCTGGGCTACATAGCCGTAAGAAAAATTAGGGAAGCCCTGGCCGGTTTTCGGATCGAAGGGCGTAGTTTTGGGAGCCAGGTAAGTGAACTCGGCTATGGCAGGCCGCTCTTGGGCGTACCAATTCTCCAACGCCTTTGCGGCGGCTCCTCGGACGGCGTTCCCGGCCATGAGAGTCATGCGCGAAGCGGATACGGAGCCGGAGTTGCCCGGGCTGGTAGCGGTGTCGGAAGCGACCAGCCGCACCCGCTCCAGGGGCACGCCCAGCGCAGCGGCCGCCATTTGGCAGATCACCGTATGAGAGCCCTGCCCCACCTCGGCTGTGCCTATGTAGACCAGGGCTTCCTCAATCTCGATGTGGCCTTTCAAGGCGACCTTTACCCGGCAGTTATCATGATAGCCAAAAGAGTAGCCCACGTTTTTGAAAGCGGTGGCAAGACCAATCCCCCGCCGGATCCTGGATTGCGGATTTTGAATTGAGGGTTTGCGCCAGTCCTGGTCCGTGCGCTTCCAGCCGGCGGCCGTGGCGCATTTTTCAGTGACCTCCACCAGGCTTACACCCTCGGGGAGAGGCGTACCCATGGCGGTCAGGCTTCCCTCGCGCAGCAGGTTCTTGAGCCGCAGTTTGACCGGGTCCACGCCGAGCGCCTGCGCCAGTTTGTTCATCTGCATCTCGGCGGCGAAGATGGCCTGGGGCGAGCCGAAGCCCCGGAAGGCTCCGCTGGGCGTGTTGTTGGTATAGACCCCGTCCACATCCACCCTGACATTGGGGATTTCGTAAGGTCCCGTGCAGGTGGCAGTGGTGTTGCCGAGAACCTTGTTGGTGGTATAGCAGTAGGCGCCCCCGTCGGCGACAATGCGCACCTCCGCGGCAACGATTTTCCCGCCGCGGGTGGCACCCCACTTGCTGTGGATCCGGAACGGATGCCGTTTGCAGTGTCCCAGAATTGATTCTTCCCTGCTCCAGACGATTTTTACGGGGCGCTGCAATTTCCAGGCAGCCAGCGCCAGCACCACCTGGACCGAGATATCCTCCCGCCCGCCGAACGCTCCGCCGATGGCCGGGTAAATTACACGCACCCGGTCCGGCTCCAAATCCAGAGCGTGAGCGATCTGGTGCTGGTCTTCCGATATCCACTGCCCCGCTGCCACCACGGTCACACGGCCTTCGTCGTCGATGTAAGCCAATCCGGCCTCGGGCTGGAGGAACACGTGTTCCTGGGATGATGTGCGGTATTCACTCTCGACAATCACGTCGGCCTGCAGCCAGCCTGCTTCCACGTCACCCTTCCGGATCTGATGATGTGAGATTAGATTTCCTTCCGAGCGCAGTTCCGGATGAGTCTCGTTGAGCAGCCGCTGGGCGTGCACTTGAGGGGCGCCGGGCTTGAGTGCGTCGAATGGATCGATCACGATGGGAAGATCCTCATAATCGACGCGGATCAGGTCGCGGGCGTGCGCAGCAGCGCGTTCGGTGGCGGCCACAATGAGTGCCACCTGGTCGCCGGCAAAGCGCACCACGTCGGCGCCGGGCTTGGATGAGCCGGGGCCGCATAGCACGGGCTGGTCTGCTATCTGCAAGCCGCGTTCGTTCACCGGCACGTCACGGGCGGTAAAAACGGCAGTTACGCCGGGGACGGACTGTGCCTCCGCCGTATCAACGCACCGGACGCGGGCGTGAGGTCGGCCCGCAAAGAGAATCTTGGCGTGCAACATCCCTTCCATGGCCAGGTCGCCTGGATATATTGCGGCACCCGTGACTTTGGCGCGGGCATCCACCCGGGGAGCGCATTGACCGATCACTTGCGTCATAGAACTTTCCTTATGCGTTTTGTGCTGCCCCCGAGTGCACTGCGCCGGCATGGGAAGCTGCCCCAACCGCCCTGTCGACTGCGCGCACGATACTGCAGTACCCTGTGCAACGGCACAGGTTGCCCACCAGTCCGGCCTTGATCTGTTCACAGGTGGGAGCGGGAATTTCGTCCATAACACTGGCGCCGGCCATAATAAGGCCGGGCGTGCAGTAGCCGCATTGGACGGCTCCTTCGTCGATAAATGCCTGCTGCAAGGGGTGAAGAGTATCGCCCTGGGACATTCCCTCGATCGTCACGATGCGCGTACCATGGGCGCGCGGGGCAGGAACCAGGCAGGCCAGAACTGCGATTCCATCCATCCACACCGTGCATGCGCCGCACTCGCCCTCGCCGCATCCCTCCTTGGTGCCGGTCAATGCCAGGTCCTCGCGCAGCATGTCCAGCAATCTCTTGCCGCCCGCGCCGGGCACGACGACATGATTACCGTTGACCGTACACTCGATGGGTTCAGGCCCTCCCTCGTGGTGGCTCAACCTCTTCCCTTCCCAGCGCGGGAAATGGCCATCAGTCTTGCCCCAAAGCATCGGCGACGGGCGCGAGCAAACGTACCGCTCTACACCCTCACCGAGAGCGGTAAGGGCGCGCCGTACCAGGAAGCGTGTTGCCTCACGCCGGTAATCGTCCCCGGCACGGACATCCGTAATGGGCATCGCTGCCTGCGCAGACAGGCGGGCCGCTTCCGCGATGCGTTCTGCCTTCAAGCCCCCTCCCAGCAGCGACCTTTCCGCCTCTGGCGCGCGGACGATGGTAGGGGCGACGCTGCCTACTGTGATGCGGGCCTCGGTGATGGCGCTCCTCTCGAAGGTGAGGACGGCGGCAACATTGACCACGGCGATGGCATTCGCGCGGCGCAGGCCCAGTTTGACGAAGACACCACGGCGATTTGAGCCCAGTGCTGGAAAGGCAATATCGGTTACGATCTCATCCGGCTCCAGCGCAGTATGGCGCACTCCCCGGTAAAAATCGGGGAAGGACAGGGAGCGTTCGCCCCGGACGCTGCGCAGCGTCAGCCGCGCATCCAGCGCCCAAAGTGCCGTGATGGTGTCGTTGGCGGGAGAAGCCGTGACGAGGTTGCCCGCCACCGTGCCCCGGTTGCGCACCTGGGGTGTGCCCACTTCCCGGCATGCCAGCGCCAGCGGAAGGCCGCGCTCAACCAGGGTCGCGGAGGCCGCCGCCTGGTTGTGCGTGACCGCCGGGCCGATGTGGATCAGGCCCTGGCCATCAAGCCGCACACGATCGAGTTGCCCGATGCGGCTGATGTCGATCAGCAGAGGTCCTGGACCGGCAGCGCGTCGTAATTCGACCAGCAGGTCGGTGCCGCCGGCAATAATGCGGGCCTTCCGTCCATGTTCAGCGAGAAGGCGCACTGTTTCTTCAACAGAGGTTGGTGTTTGATAGGCCCGCCACACGATATTTCTCCTGAAGAACCTGCAACGACGTGCCAGGAGTGCACAGCCATGCCCGCGGCTTGCTTTTCGCCGCACGTGCACGAAGCGGCGGCGAGCCGGCGCACTCCAGATGTTCCTACAATCCCTTGAGCAGCCCCGTCATCTGATTAAACTGCCCGATCAGAGCGTCAATCTCTTCCGCCTGGCGGTGGATGTTGCTCCAATAGTAGCCATCGTACCACTGAGCCTGGATCTCCCGGTAGGTCTTGCCCTGCTGTTCGACCCAGGTATAGTACTTGAGGTTATGCACGCGCTTGCGCGCCGGATGGCTCAACTCCTCGACATGCTCGGTACCCTGGCCCATCAGGTGCTGGTGGTACGCCGCGGCTGCATCACAAGCGGTAAATTCGCCACGTGCCTCCGTGAGCTCCTGCAAGCGGCTCTGGTACATCTCCATCGAGTCGGTGAGCACGGTGACCACCGCATCCCCTTCGCCCCACTCGTACCAACGCGCCATCTTGACCGCCGACAACAGGTTCGCCACACCGGAGATGCCCAACAGCGCCAGTTGACTGATGAGCGCTTCGGGCACGCCCATCCGGGCCAGGTAACGCCTGCCTTCCGGCTCGTTGAACAATCGGATGATCTGCATCGGCGCCTCGTCATCGATTGCCATTACCATGTCGGTGTTGCGGACGTTGTGAATCCAGGGAACGTGCTTGTCGCCGATGCCTTCGATGCGGTGCTCACCGAAGCCGTTCATCATCAGCGTCGGGCATTGAAGCGCCTCGCTGGCAGCAAGCCTGCTGGTCGGCCAGACCTCTTTCAGATAATCCCCCGCGCCCATCGTGCCTGCAGATCCCGTGGTAAAGACCGCGCCGCGCAAAACCTCGCCGCCGCGCAACGCGTGCTCAAGCATCACTTCCAGCGCGTGGCCGGTGACGTCATAGTGCCAGAGATGGTTTCCGAACTCATCGAACTGGTTGAAAATCACCAGATCCTGGCCCGAGCGGCGCAATTCCCAGCACTTGTCGAAGATTTCCTTGACGTTGCTCTCAGTGCCCGGCGTGGCAATCACTTCCCCGGCGACTTTGGACAGCCATGCGAATCGTTCGCGGCTCATGCCGGAGGGGAGGATGGCAACGGACTCGCATCCTAACAGGGCCGAATCGTAGGCGCCGCCGCGGCAATAGTTGCCGGTGGACGGCCAGACTGCCTTTTGCGCGGATGGATCGAATTGCCCCGTGACCAGGCGCGGCACCAGGCAGCCGAAAGCAGCTCCCACTTTGTGTGCACCGGTGGGAAACCATTTGCCCACCAGGGCTAAGATCCGGGCACTTACGCCGGTGAGCGACTTGGGGAATTCGAGGTAGTTGACGCTGCCGAACCCGCCCCCATGCGGGACTGGCTCATTGTGCCACGTGATGCGAAAAAGGTTGAGCGAATTGATGTCCCACAGGCCTACATCCTTGAGCCGGGTCCTGATGACATCGGGAATCCGCGAGGGATCTTTCATCTGCGCAAACGTCGGAATGATGATGCCGCGCTCCTTGGCCCTTTGAACGGCCCGTTTCAACTTCTCGTTGTTTATGCTCAGATCAATCATTCGGCGCGTTTCCTTTGGAGGCGGTCAGCGTACGACTGAATCGCCCGCCTGCTTCAGAACCCGGCGCACCTCCGCCAAATCGGCAGAAATGACAGAGGGCTTAGCTACAGACTTGATTGCCGTTGCGACATCTTTTAGTCCGGACCCGGTAACCAGCACAACCATGCGCTCGTCGTGGTTGACTAATCCCAGATCAACTGCCTTCTCCAGGCCGGCATACGCAGCGGCAGCCGCGGGCTCGGCAAAAATCCCGCAGCCCCGTGCCAGGATGGGAATGGCCCTGACAATCTCCTCGTCGGTGACGCGGATAAAAGCACCGTCACTCTCACGCACGGCCCTGAGTGCCTTGATGCGATCGCGCGGCAAGCCGGCGCGGATGCTGTCGGCGATCGTATGAGCCTCGATCGGGTGCATCTCTGTGGCTTTCAGGCCGCGTTCCCAGGCGTCCGACAGTGCCGCAGACCCGGCCGCCTGCACACCCATCAACCTGGGCATCCGGTCAATCCAGCCCAGGGCCATCATATCCCGCAATCCCTTATAGAGTCCTCCGATGATGCAGCCGTCACCGACCGGCACAAAGATGCGGTCAGGGGCCTGCCACTGCAGCTGCTCACAGATTTCGTATGCAGCAGTCTTCTTGCCTTCGCTCACGTAGGGATTGTAGCCGGTGCTGCGGTTATACCAGCCGAACTCGGACGCGGCTTTCAGGCAGAGTTCGAAGGCATCGTCATACGTGCCATCCACGAGGAGCACCGTAGAACCGAACACCAGCAACTGCGCAATCTTGACCTGCGGCGCTGTGCGAGGCACAAAGATGACATTCGGTTGCGAAACCGCGGCGCACAGACCCGAGAGGGCGGCCGCCGCGTTGCCGGTGCTGGCGGTGGTTACCATGCCGAGACCCATTTCGCGGGTTTTAACTATGGCGATTGCCGAGGCACGATCTTTGAGAGAGGCCGTGGGCTGCCGCCCCTCGTCCTTTACCCAGAGCCGGTTGAGGCCGAGCCTGGCTGCCAGGCGCGGCACCGGCAGAAGCGGCGTCCACCCCACATGCGCCAGGATCGTGCCTTCGCTGAGCTGCCGGGCTGCATCTGCTTTAACTGGGAGCAGCGGCAGATAACGCCAGATGGAATGATCCCCATTGTCCGCCAATTTTGAGGTGGAGATCTGTTCCCTGATCAGGCTGTAATCGTAAATGACATCTACAACGCCGTCGTCGCCGTGTTTGGGGCAGACATAGGTTATCTCGTTTACCAGATACCTTGCGCTACAGATGGTGCATTCAAGCCCCAGAACCTGATCCATGCTCGCCTCTTCCCCGCTCCCGGCGTCCCGGCCACAAAAAAAGAGGAGGCAGCTTCCCACTGCCTTATTCGCCGTTGCTCGCCTCGGTGCTTTAATGCTACAACCTTTTCATTTCGTTGCCATTTTAAAATGTGACCGGGAGCCAGTCATGGTGGATCTCAACAAGGAAATCGCGGAAATCAGAAAGTTGAAAAACGGACTCTTCGGTCGAGATTTTCTTCTGACCTGGGATAAGAGCCTTGATGAATTAAGAATCATCCTCAAGACGGCCAATATCCTCAAGGCGCTCTATCATGACAATGCCTCCTGCCGGCTGTTTGACTCCGGTCTGGCGGTATCCCACTTCCGCGATAAGTCCACGCGCACCCGTTTTTCCTTCGCTTCCGCCGCCAACCTGCTGGGCCTCGCCGTTCAGGATCTGGATGAAGGCAAATCCCAGATCACCCACGGCGAAACGGTGCGTGAAACCGCCAGCATGGTCTCCTTCTTAACCGAAGTGATCGGGATTCGGGACGACATTTTCCTGGGAGCAGGGCACACCTACATGCTCGAGGTGGGCATAGCTCTTGATAATGGATACAAGGAGGGGGTCTTGCCGCAGAGGCCTACCATCGTCAACCTGCAATGCGATGTAGACCATCCCTCGCAGAGCATGGCAGATTTGCTTCAGCTGGAGCACTACTTCGAAGGTCTTGACAATCTCAGAGGCAAAAAGATAGCCATGAGCTGGGCCTACTCACCAAGCTATGGGAAGCCCCTCTCCGTGCCGCAGGGCGTTATCGGGCTGATGACCCGATTCGGCATGAATGTGGTTCTGGCTCACCCCGAGGGCTACAACGTGGTTCCTGAGGTGCTGGATCTCGCTGCGCTGGAAGCGAACAAAAACGGAGGGAGCTTCCATCTCGCCGGATCCATGGAAGAGGCGTTTCAGGACGCCGACGTGGTCTATCCCAAAAGCTGGGCTCCCTATCAGGTGATGGAAAGGCGCACGGCGCTCCTGCGCCAAAACGACGCAGCAGGACTCAAAGACCTGGAAAAGGAATGCCTCGCCAATAATGCACGTTTCAAGCACTGGGAGTGTACCGAGGCCAGAATGAAACTCACGCGGAACGGCAAGGCGCTCTACATGCATTGCTTGCCCGCAGATATTTCCTCCGTTTCCTGTGCCCAAGGCGAGGTGCAGAAAAGTGTATTTGATCGCTACCGCATCGAAACATATCGAGAGGCAGGATTTAAGCCCTTTATCATTGCCGCCATGATCCTTGCCGGCAGATTTGATGATCCGGCAGTGGTCTTGAAAGGCCTCGCTGCAAAAAAAGAAAAGAGACGGAGACTCCGGCTCGAACATTTGAGTGGTTGAAAGATTGTGCTCGCCCGCACCGGCACGCGGCGCGGGATCAACTAGACACTGAGGTACCCATGGTTAAGATCGATGCTGCAAGAATCATGGTGCAGGCCGAAAAGTATCGCGAGCGCATGGTTGTTTTTCTGCGGGAAATGCTCGCTATTCCGTCCGAGTCCCGTAAGGAAAGACAAGTCATCCTCCGGATCAAGGCAGAAATGGAAAAGGTGGGATTCGATGAGATCCGCATCGATGCCATGGGAAACATCCTGGGTCGTATCGGCAACGGCAAGCGGGTGATCGCGATGGATGCCCATGTCGACACGGTCGGCGTGGGCGATGCCGGGGCCTGGAGGTGGGACCCATTTCTAGGGAAATTGGAAAAGGGAATAATCTTTGGCCGCGGAGCCGGCGACCAGGAAGGCGGCATGGCCAGCATGGTCTATGCCGCCAGGATCATCCAGGATCTCGAACTCGAAGAAGATTATTCTCTATGGCTCACCGGAACCGTTCAAGAGGAGGACTGTGACGGACTTTGCTGGCAATATCTGCTCAAGAACAACATCATCGTGCCCGAGGTCGTGGTCATCACCGAGCCCACCAATCTCAATATCTATCGAGGCCACCGCGGCCGGATGGAAATCGGGGTGACTGCCAGAGGAATCTCGTGTCACGGATCGGCGCCCGAGAGAGGACAAAACGCCGTATACATGATGGCGAAGATCGTGAATGAAATTGAGAAACTGAATGAACGCTTACGCGAGGATGCGTTCCTGGGCAAAGGAACGGTGACCGTCTCCTACATTGAATGCAGCACCCCATCTCTGTGCGCAGTCCCCGACCGCGCCTACATCCACCTGGACCGGCGCTTAACCCGTGGAGAAACCAAGGTTGGTGCGATGGCGGAAGTGCAGGAAGCGATCAGGCACGCGGGGGTAGAGGCAATCCCGGAAGTCTTGAAATACAACGTGCCGAGTTACACTGGTCTGGTCTATGAGACCGAAAAATACTATCCCACGTGGGTGCTGGAAGAAGATCATCTGCTCTGCAGAGCGAGTATGGAAGCTTATCGTCGGATTTTGGGAAAAGAACCCGAAGTCGGCAAATGGACTTTTTCCACCAACGGTGTCGCCACAATGGGAATGATGGGAATTCCTACTATCGGATTCGGCCCCGCAAATGAAATATACGCTCACACGGTAGATGATCAGGTGCCGGTGGATCATCTGGTCACGGCCGCAGCTTTTTACGCGGCATTTCCCCACCTGTACTGCGAGATGGCCCGACCCATCTGATTCCGTTCCTGAAAGCGGAACATCAGATGAGCGCGATTCACGCAGATTCGCCCGGATTATTCATGAATATGCGATCAAGAGAAAATTTCGGACGCGGAAAAACGCCGACAGACGCCGACCGTTCGGTCTTAGTCGGCGTGCAGGAACTTTTGCCGCGCCGCAGGCGCCAGCGCTTATCCGCGTCCAATTTTGTTGCCTTTTCACCGGCGTTTGGTTCTGCTTCACGAATAGTTCGGGTTAGGATCCGCGTTTATGAGCGTGCACCTGCGGTGCCGAAGCTGGAGGAAATCACACAGTGGAATTCATACTCAACGGCGAAAAGAGGACTTTCGAGGGTGATACCGATCTGACGCTCTCATACTATCTTCGAGAAAGAGCGGGAATCACCTCCTGCAAGGTCGGGTGTTCAGGACAAGGGGCATGCGGGGGATGCACGGTCATTATGGACGGGAAAGCCACACTCTCCTGTACGACCTCGATGAAGCAGGTGCAAGGCAAGACCGTAATCACCCCCGACGGGTTAGAAGAAAAAATCCAGGATATCTTCGCCCGAGCCTTTGTATTAAAAGGGGGAGTCCAATGCGGGTTTTGCACTCCGGGCATGGTGATGGCTGCGCGGGCGCTGCTGTTGAGCAATCCGGATCCCACACGCGGTCAGATCAAGAAGGCCCTTCAGCGCAATCTCTGCCGCTGTACCGGCTATAAAAAAATCATAGATTCAATTCTCTATGCTGCGAGGGTACTGCGGGGCGAGGAAACACTCCCTGAAGAAAATGCTACGGGTAAGATAGGCAGCCGGCTGGCGAGGCATCAGGCCTACCAGGCGGTCCTGGGGAAAAGGCCTTTCGTCGGAGACCTGAAAGAAGACGGGATGCTCTTTGCTGCTCTCAGATTCTCGGATCATCCACGCGCCAGGCTCCTGAGAATCGATGCCGCTGCAGCGGAAAAGACGCCCGGCGTGATCAGGATATTTACAGCAGCGGACATCCCGGGCCGACGGCTCATCGGTCTCATAATTGAAGATTGGCCGGTGATGGTTGCGGTCGGAGAAGAAACCCGTTACCTCGGAGATGTCATAGCGGGAGTAGTGGCTGAGGCGGACGAGATCGCCCGCCGGGCGGCCAGGAAGATAAGAGTCAAATATGAGATTCTGGCGCCGGTTACCACCGTGGATGAGGCACTCAAGCCAGATGCGCCCCTCATTCATCAGAGCGGCAATGTCTTATCATTGACCAGTTTGAAACGCGGGGATCCGAATCAGGCAATCGCGAATGCAGCTTATCTTGCTAAGGGAAGCTATTACACCCAGCGTGTGGAACACGCCTACATGGAGACCGAATGCGCTCTCGCGAGGCCTTGCAGGGCCGCCGGTGAAGCCGGAATCCATGTGTTTTCCCAGGGGCAAGGCGCCTACGAAGACCGCAGGCAGATCGCCATGATTCTGGGTCTGCCGGAGAAGCGGGTGCGCGTAGTCCAGGTGGCAACCGGCGGGGCTTTTGGCGGAAAAGAGGATCTTTCCGTTCAAGGACACGCGGCCCTTTATGCCTATCTCCTGAAAAAGCCGGTACGGGTCTCTCTCACTCGCGAAGAATCTCTGATCATGCATCCCAAACGCCACCCCATGCGCCTCGATTACGCTGTCGCGTGTGACAAAAACGGCAAGCTCACCGGAATGATTGCTGAAATTGTCGGTGACACCGGAGCCTACGCTTCGGTGGGGATGAAAGTTCTGGAGCGCGCCGCGGGGCATGCCGCGGGCGCCTACGCCGTCCCCAACGTGCTCGTGCGCTCGCGGGCTGTGTACACCAACAATATCCCCTGCGGAGCAATGCGCGGCTTTGGCGTCCCGCAAGCGACGTTCGCCATGGAGAGCTGTGTCGACGACCTGTGCAGGCAGGGAGGCTTTGACCGCTGGCAGTTCCGCTACGACAATGCTCTGGCGGATGGGAAAGAAACGGTCACCGGGCAGATCCTCCATGGCGGAGTGGGTCTGCGCGAGACCCTGATGGCAGTAAAGGACGTGTTCTATCAGGCGCCCTACGCGGGTATCGCCTGCGCCATCAAAAATACCGGGATCGGCAATGGCGTTCCCGATATCGGCAGAGCCAAAATCGTCGTTGAATCCGGGAGCAAGCTGATTATCTATCATGGTTGGACGGAAATGGGCCAGGGAGTCCACACGATGGCCATACAGACTGTTTGTGAGCGGACAGGGCTTGATCCCTCGATCATCGAGGTCCGAGTCGATACCGCCTCTGAAACGGTTTGCGGCATGACCACCGCCTCCCGCGGGACCTCGCTGGTGGGGAATTCGCTGATTGTCGCCACTGAAAGACTGATCGCCGACCTGAGGAATTGTTCTCTCAAGGATCTGGCCGGCAAGGAATACACCGGTGAATGGATCTACAACAGGACGTCGAAGATCGGTGAAGTGAAGCCGGACGTGGGTCATGAGACCCATTATTCCTACGGTTACGCGACCCAGGTGGTCACGCTGGATGAAAAGGGGAAGATCGACAAGATTTACGCTGCGCACGATGTCGGCCGGATCATGAATCCCACTCTGTTCGAGGGCCAGATTGAAGGGGCCGTGCACATGGGACTCGGATATGCCCTCACCGAGGATTTCCCCATGAAAGACGGGAGGCCGGTGTCTCTGAAACTGGGCAAATGCGGTGTGCTGCGCGCGCCCCAGATGCCGGAGGTAATCGTGATCGGCGTCGAAGCCGGCGATCCGCATGGACCCTTTGGTGCCAAGGGAGTGGGAGAAATAGGGATGGCGCCTACCGCAGCTTCGGTGGCCAACGCGCTGCATGCCTTTGACGGCATGCGCCGATATTCTCTCCCATTGAAACGGAATCCCAAATGAAAAGAATGCTGATCAAAAACGGCATCATCGTCACTTTGGAGCATCCCAACCGGGTACTCGCCAACCACGCGGTTTTGATCGAAGGCGGCCTCATCAAGAAGATAGTGCCGCAAAGGTCCACCAGGAATCTCAAGGCTCAGGTCATCGACGCTCATGGCAAGGTAGTCATGCCGGGCTTTGTCAATGCCCACACCCACTTTTATTCCAGTTTCGCCCGAGGCCTGACCAAGGCAGAACCGGCGAGGAATTTTACCGAAATACTGCGCAATTTGTGGTGGCGCCTCGATCGACGGCTTACCCTCGAGGATTGTTATTACAGCGCGCTGGTGGCGGGGCTGGAATCCATTCGCCATGGGACCACAACGGTCATCGATCATCACGCCTCACCTTACGCCGTAAAGGGATCCCTCACCCGAATCGCCCAGGCGGTTCAGGAATTGGGGTTGCGGGCATGTCTTTGCTACGAGGTTTCCGACCGGGATGGAGAGGACATCGCCCGGGAAGCAATCGAGGAAAATCTCCGCTTTATGGAGCAATGCCGGCAAGTGAACAACAACCAGTTGAAGGCGCTTTTCGGATTGCATGCCTCCTTTACCCTCGGGGAAAAAACATTTCGTAAGTGCGCAGAAATGGCCGGGAAGTATCAGGCTGGTTTTCACATACACTGTGCCGAGGATGTCGCGGATCAAACGATTACCCGGAGTAGCTACGGCAAGAATGTGGTTCAGCGTTTATCGGATCACGGCATCCTCGGTCCACGAACCGTCTGCGCCCATGCGGTCCATCTGGATGATGACGAATGGGACCGGCTGGCCCAGTCACAGACGGCCGTCGTCCATAATCCCCAATCCAACCTGAATAATGCCGTCGGCGTGATGGATCTGTTGAAGGCTACGCGAAAGGGCGTGCTGGTCGGTTTGGGAACAGACGCTATGACCAGCAACATGCGCGAGGAGCTGCGCAGCGCCATCTGGGCACAGAGACTCTCGCAAAAAGATCCCAGTGCCGCGCTCGGTGAGGCGGTGGGCCTCCTGATCAGGAACAACCAGGAGATCTCCAACCGTTATTTCCAAAAGGTAGGGCAACTGAGGGAAGGCTGGAATGCAGATTTGATCTGCGTCGACTACTTCCCCCCGACGAGGATGAATGAAGACAATTTCCCGGCTCATCTGGTGTTCGGGCTGTCCCAGGCAATAGTCGATACCACCATCGTCGGCGGAAGAATTCTGATGAAGAATAAGCGCCTCTTGCACCTGGATGAAGAGAGCATCGCCGGGCATTCGCAAAAACTGTCCGCCGCGCTCTGGAAACGGTTCTAGCTGTGATGGTTTCAAATCCGTGACGCGCTTGCCGTCCCATGTGGTGACCACCACCGGGAGCAAAACCATGTCAACATGACTATCCACTTTTGAGCGGTCAGGCGGTTTCCAGCATTTTTGCCGCGATCTCCTTCAGGAGCTTCGCGCAGACGACTCCTGTCGTGTTCATGGCATCCATTCGAGGATTGAACTCGACCAGATCCGCCCCGACAACAACCGCGTCCAGCGTCTGAATCGCCCTCAGCGCCTGCCGCACGGAAAGGCCCCCAGGCTCGCGGTGGGAGACGCCCGGGGCAAATGCGGGATCGAGGGCGTCCAGGTCGAACGAGATGTACATGGGTGAATCCAGCACGAGCAGCAGGTCGCGCCAATCCTTCATCTCGATCACCTCAACCCCAAACTTTTCCGCCTGGCGACGCTGGTGCCCGTTCATCGAACGGATCCCAACCTGCACAAGACGGCGCACCAGCCCTTCCTCCATGATTCTTGCAAATGGGCAGGCGTGAGAGCGGCGGCTGCCCTGAAACTCGTCATACAGATCCGGGTGAGCATCGAAGTCCAGGACGGTCAGACCGGCATAGCTCCGGGCAATTGCTCGGATCACGGGGTAGGTAATCGCATGATCGCCACCCAGCGCAATCGGCCGCAGCTTCCGGTCGAGCAGCACCCGCACTGATTCTTCGATCAGGAAAACCAGGTCCACGCCGGCAACAGCCGCGACATCACCGGCATCCCTGATGAGCGACACATCACCAAGGTTGGTCCCGTTTTCGCTCCAGAGATTCGAAGCCTCCGAAAAGAGGGCTGCTCTTATCAAAGGGGGCGCTCCCGCTGCTCCCGTCAGAAAAGAGGAGTTTTCGTCGAAGGGAAGCCCGATGATGCCGAGTTTCCCTCCCTCGGAAGAAAGATCAGGGTATGACACCGTCGTCTTCTCCAATCTGAAGGAACCTTCCCGCGCTCCTGATTTCAGCTATCCTGCAGAAACTCCTGGCGCGCGCCAAATAATTGTCCGGCAGATTCAGTGGAATCTGCAAGCGTGATATGATGCTGCAACCGTCGATTCATCAAAGGAGGGCCAGAATCATGGCTGAGGAAATGAAGACCGTCGCAAACTGGGCAGTGGAGCTTGGCGTGCCGGAGAAACGGCTGAAGGAAGCGGTGAAGGCGGCCGCCATCCAGCCCGATGCCAAGAAGGGTGTCTGCGCCTACTTCTCTCGGGCGACCATAGAAAAGGCGAAGAAGGCCATTAAGTAAGCAGGCGCAGCAAGAACCACATGAATATTCTGCTGCTCTCCATGCCGGATTCCTTCGAACACATGCCTGCGCATGGGATGCGGCTGCCGACTGCCTCCCTTACCTCTCTGGCAGGAAACATCGACGCGCATCACAGGGTCGCCGTCGCCGACTTGATCCTGGTCCAGCGTCGCGTGCGCGCAAGCATCGAGCGGCTCGTGCGCCAGTTTGAGCCGGACCTGGTAGGGCTGTCCGTAATGACCTTTCAGCGCCGAAGCGCGTTGAGGATAGCCGAACTGGTGCGCTCGCTGCGGCCGGCGGCGCGCATTGTCGCCGGCGGCTACGATCCCAGCCTGGCGCCCGAAGCCTACGCCGGCGCCGCGGACTTTCTGGTGCGCGGCGAAGGAGAGATCACCTTCCGCGAACTTGTGCGGGCGCTGGAGCGGGGCAACGGTTACGGGCACATTGAGGGACTATGGTATCGCGACGGTGACAGGTTTTCTCAAAATCCCGACCGGCCCGTCAGCCGCCTGAACGGAGATGAGATCCGTCTTCCGAATCGCGGTGCACGAGTGCTCGATGGGTATACCCTGATGGGCCGCCCGGTCGACGTCGTCGAAACCTCGCGCGGCTGCACATTTGACTGCAGTTTCTGCTCGATCGTCGCGCTGCGGGGCCGCAATTTCCACACGTACCGGATGGATCGGGTGCTGGAAGACATCCGCGACGCGCTGGATCGCGGTGCACGCACGATCTTCCTGGTCGACGACAACATTACACTCGATGTGGCGCGCTTTGAGGCCTTTTGCCGCGCCCTCATCGACGCCCGTCTGAACCGGGCCGAATACATTGTGCAGGCGATGACTTCCGCCCTCGCCAACCACGGCGCCACGCTGGCGCCGCTCATGCGCCGGGCGGGCTTCCGCTACGTGTTCCTCGGGATCGAGAATGTGCTGGAGAGTGATCTGAGTTTCTTGCGGGCGCGATCGAAGAATGAAGAACGCGCTCATGGGCACGTCGTCCGCAACGCAGCCCGCCGGGCGATCGATCATCTGCACCGGAACGGCCTCTATGTCGTGGGCGGCCTGATTGTCGGCAACCCGGACGATACCAGGGCCTCGATTGAGGCCAACCTGGATTTTGCTCGTCGCTATGTCGACTGGCCCTACATCCAGCATCCAACTCCTTACCCCCGGACTCCCATGAGCAACGAGTTTCGGGCCCGCGGCCTGATCGTCAGCGATCGATGGGAGGAATATGACGGCACTACCGCGGTCGTGCGCAGTGAGCATTTAGCTGCCGAGGAGATCGAGTTCATGCGCTGGCGCGCCGAGCGCTGGATGAAGTTGCGCCACATGCCGGCCTCCTTCCTTCACAGCCCGTTCTTTGTGGCACGAATCGGACACAGGATGCTGCGGCACACCTTTCGCGGAAGCACACTCAGGTCGATGCTTGGATTAGAGGATGCGCGCAAGGCCTTCGAACGCTACCGCTCACGCCGCCGCGCCGAGCGAAACTACCTGTAGGGGACAAGAGAGCAATAGCGGCCTCTCCTCATCACACGTGTCCGGGATCCTCGTTTAAGGAAGTTCAATCCACTTGCCACTTGACGCGCCATGGTTTCTCACTTCTAATGCCTCTTTGCCCCGCGGCAAACTGCATGCGGCGAAGGATGAACGCGCCGGCATTTCAGCCTGCGCTGTATTAACCCAGGAGATTACGGTGGCCGGAAACCAATCAGCCGATCCTCGACATCCCCGACTCTCGGCCGAGCAGCGGGAAGTCCTTCTCAGCGCGGCAAAAGCAGCTTTGGCACGCGCCTATGCTCCCTATTCCAAATTCAAAGTCGGCGCCGCGTTGCTTACGGAAAACGGGGCTATCTTTTCCGGATGCAATGTCGAGAACGCCTCCTATGGGCTGACCAATTGCGCCGAGCGGACCGCGATTTTCTCTGCGGTGGCTGCCGAGGGCAGCAAGATGCGCATCCGGGCCATCGCCGTCTGGAGCCGACCCGAGGGGCCATGTGCGCCGTGTGGGGCGTGCCGCCAGGTGATATTTGAAATGGGACCCGACGCGACCGTGCTGTTCCAGGGACAGAACGGAGTGCAGGAGATTCGGGCCTCCGAACTCCTGCCCTTCGGGTTTGTGTTCTGATCCGGGACATCGGTACGGCGAGTCTGTGCCGACTTATGGGATTTTCAAAATGCGTCCTGTAGACATAATCCGGAAAAAGCGCGACGGGGCCGAGCTGACCCGAGAAGAGATCAACTTCCTGGTTTCGGGTTACACCCGCGATGAAATTCCCGACTATCAGATTTCCGCATGGTTGATGGCCGTCGTTCTCCGCGGGATGAGTCGTGCCGAATTGGCAGCTCTCACGGAGGTCATGCTGTGCTCCGGCAGAATCCTGGATCTTTCATCGCTGCCGGGCTGCAAAGTGGACAAGCACTCGACTGGAGGGGTGGGCGACAAAACCTCGCTCGTCATCGCGCCGGTGGTTGCTGCGGCCGGGCTGCTTGTGCCCATGATTAGTGGGCGCGGTCTGGGCCACACGGGCGGAACGCTGGACAAGCTCGAATCCATCCCCGGCTTTAATGTGAATCTCTCCCTGGCGGATTTCCAGCGTGTGCTGGGCAAATGCGGGTGCGTGCTGATAGGCCAGACGCCGGAGATCGCTCCCGCCGACAAAAAACTGTATGCGTTGCGCGACGTGACGGGCACGGTCGACAGCCCTTATCTGATCTGCGCCTCGATCATGAGCAAGAAGCTGGCCGAAGGTATTGATGCCCTCGTGCTGGACGTCAAGACCGGTTCCGGCGCATTCATGAAGAAAACCGAGGACGCCGCGGCGCTCGCCGAACTGATGGTCGAAACCGGCCGGCGCATGGGCAAGAAGACGGTCGCGCTGATAACGGACATGGATCAGCCGCTGGGGCAGGCGGTCGGGAACGCGCTCGAAGTCGCCGAGTGCATCGACGTTCTGCGCGGCTCCGGTCCGGCCGATTTGCGCGCCCTGTGCCTTGAGCTCGCCGGATGGATGCTCTACCTGGGTCAGCGGACGGTCACCGTGGATGAAGGCAAACGCCTCGCCGGGGGAATAATCGCCAACGGCCGGGGATTGGAAAAATTCCGCGAAATTATCAGGCTGCAAGGAGGCGATCCGGAGGTGCTGGACGACCCCAAGCGACTGCCGCAGTCGCGGCACAAGGTGGAGCTGGTCAGTCCATGCGCCGGCCGGGTTACCGCAATCGCCTGCGAGCAGGTGGGTATTGCCGGCGTCGTGCTGGGCGGCGGCCGCGAAAAGAAAGAGGATTTGATCGATCCTGCGGTCGGTATGGTGCTTCACAAAAAAGTTGGAGACGTGGTTGCGGCGGGCGAACCGCTGCTCACGGTGCATTACAACTCCGATGCGCGGCTGCCCGAAGCCCGCGCCTTGGTGGAGCAGGCCTATCGTGTGACACAAGACGCAAGGCATGTGCCGCGGCCGCTCGTGAGACAGGTTATCGGGGGATAACCGCAACCCGGCCCGGCTGCGCACGTTGGGTTCACGGCAGGCGCGGAACAGGGGGAAAAACGAATGGCCCGACTTATGGGATTTGTCGGTCTCCTGACGATGATGAGCCTCGCGTATGCCTTCTCGACCAACCGGCGCGCCATCCGGGTCAAGACTGTCCTTTGGGGACTCGGCCTGCAATTCGCCTTTGCCCTGCTGGTGCTCAGGTTGGAAGCGGGCCGAGGTGCGATCCAGATGGCCGGTGAAGCCGTCAACAGACTCCTGGCTTACTCGTTTGCCGGTTCTGAGTTTGTATTCGGCGAACTGGGCAAGAATGGCGGCAAATTCGGCATGGTTTTCGCCTTTCAGGTGCTGACGACGATCATCTTCATCTCCGCGTTCTTTGCCGTTCTCTACCATTTCGGCATCATGCAATTCGTGATCCGGCAATTCGCCAAGGTGATGCGGCTGATGGGCGCCAGTGGCGCCGAATCGCTCAACGTGGCCGCCAGCATCTTCATGGGTCAGACGGAGGCTCCGCTTTCGATTCGTCCGTTCCTGCCCAGCTGCACGAAATCCGAGTTGATGACCATCATGACGGCGGGCATGGCGCATGTTTCCGGAGGCATCATGGGCGCCTACATTCTCTATGGTATCGAGGCCAAGCACCTCCTTGCGGCCGTCATCATGACCGCGCCCGGCACGATCCTGCTGGCCAAAATGTTCGTCCCGGAGACCGAGACCCCGCTGACCGCGGCCAAGAGCGCTCCCGGGGCCGCCGCTGCGACCGGGGTGGACGTCGACTCGGTTGAGATGCCCAGGGATACCAATACGCTGGGAGCTATTTCGCGCGGCACGACCGACGGCCTGCATCTGGCGTTAAACGTGGGCGCCATGCTGGTCTCGTTTCTCGCGCTGATCGCACTGACGAACGGCATTCTCGGCGGTGTTCACAGCGGCCTCGCCAAGGTCGGTATCTCCTGGTTCCCGGTGTCGCTGCAATCCATCTTCGGCCACCTGTTCGCGCCCGTGGCCTTCGTAATCGGCGTGCCGTGGAAGGACTGCGTCAATGTCGGCAACCTGCTGGGCACGCGCATGGTGATCAACGAGCTCGTGGCGTTCTCCCAGCTCGGGCCGATGAAGACCATCCTCGACCCGCGCTCGTTTACGATTGCAACATTCGCGCTGTGCGGATTTGCTAACTTCAGTTCCATCGGGATTCAAATCGGCGGCATCGGAGCGCTGGCGCCCAATAAGCGCGACCAACTGGCACGCCTTGGATTTCGCGCCATGCTGGCCGGAACTATGGCCAACCTGATGTCGGCTTCGATCGTGGGAATCCTGATGACGTAGAGATCAGGGGAATTTGCGCCGAAGTCTTCGGAGTGCACAGGCCGTCCGGCGCCCTGTCGTCATGCCGGCGGCGGCATCACACTGCAGCATTCCCGAGAGGCGATGGAGGTTTTGATGGGCAAGGGCGGAACAAACTCCGAGTTTGCCGGTGCGGAGCGGGCGGCACAGTTTGTGCTCTCCAAAACCGAGCTGCGGCCCGAGATCGCCCTGGTCCTGGGCTCCGGGCTGGGCGCGTTCGCCGATGGCATGAAGGAGGCGGTGTCCATCCCATTCCGGGATATTCCCCACTACCCCCGGCCCAGCGCTGCGGGCCATACCGGACGGCTTGTGATCGGAAACGTCGGCGACGTGCCGATCGCCGTCATGCAGGGCCGCGTGCATCTCTACGAGGGCCACTCGGCGAAAGAAGTCGTTTTCCCGATGCGCGTGTTCGGGCGCATGGGGGTTCGGGCGGCCGTCCTGACCAACGCCGCCGGCGGGGTCTCTCGCGAGCTGAAGCCAGGCTGTCTGGTTGTGTTGCAGGACCACATCAATATGCAAGGGGCGAATCCGCTGATCGGCCCCAATGATGAGCGCCTGGGCGTGCGCTTCGTGGACATGACTACCGCCTACTGCAAGGATTACCGGGAGATTGCGCTCCGTGAAGGCAGGCGCCTCAATCTGGACATGTTCCAGGGCGTGTATGCCGCGCTGACCGGTCCCAGCTATGAGACTCCGGCCGAGATCAGATATTTGCGCACCATTGGCGCGGATGTGGTCGGCATGTCCACGGTGGCCGAAGTGATCGCGGCACGCCATATGAACATCAAGGTTCTTGCGATCTCGTGCGTTACCAACATGGCGGCCGGAATCACGAATCAGTTGATCACTCATGAAGAAGTCCTGGAGACCGGGGAGCGCATCAAGGGACAGTTCGTGTCTCTGCTCCGCGCCGTGATTCCGTATATTTCAGACGACCTGAGAAATACGGGAGGATAGTGCCTTGCCGGCATGCAAACCAATGGCAGCCAGAGCTTATCTGATTGGGGTGGCAGGCCCATCCTGTGCAGGGAAAACCGAGCTCTCCACTAATCTGGCGGCACAGCTGCCTGCGGCTATCCTGCCCCTCGACTGCTATTACGTCGACCTCTCCGATCGCCTCCTGGAAGAGCGGATCAAATTCAACTTTGACGAACCGGGCGCGCTGGATCATGACCTGTTTCTGCGGCATGTCCGGGCGCTGAGCAACGGCAGAGAGATTGAGCGTCCCGTGTACGACTTTGCCACGCACACCCGAACCAGGAATGTGGAGCTCGTAAAGCCGCGCAAGTTTATTGTCGTGGAAGGGCTGTTCGTCCTTTATTGGCAGGATGTACGGTCATTGTTCGGCACCAGGGTGTTCGTGGATCTGCCGGATAAGCTCTGCCTCGACCGCAGGATTGTGCGTGATGTGCGCGAACGAGGGCGCACTCCTGAGTCGGTGCGCCGTCAGTTCGCCGAGACCGTCCAGCCCATGGCAGAGCTGCATGTGCGCCCGACCAAAGCCTTCGCGGACCTCGTAATCGCGGGAGACAACCCCATCCAGCAGTCCGTGGATGCGGTGATGGCCCACGTCCGCCGGACTACTTAGCACTCAGCGCTCAGTACTTGCTTTGGCTTTGCCCAGGTTGGGTTCGAAACAGCGGCGGCAGCGTGCCTCGTACAGTCCCCCGGCGCCCACCACAATCAGCTCGTCGCTGGCCACGAGGCGTTGGGTGTGCTTCGCTGGATTTCCGCACTGCATGCAAATGGCGAGGGTCTTGGTGATTTCATCCGCAACTGCCAGCAGTTCCGGCATGGGGTGAAAGGGACGGCCAAGGTAGTCGGTATCCAAGCCGGCAATGATGATGCGTTTGCCCAGGTCTGCCAGCCGCACAACCAGATCCACCAGCTCATTGCCGAGGAACTGGCCTTCGTCGATGCCGATGACTTCCGTGCGCAGATCCAGGGCAGCCTCGAGCTCCGTGACGTCCTTGACGCTCGCCGAGCGGATCTTCAGTTCGCTGTGCGAGACGATGTGGTTATCAGAATATCGTTGATCGATCGCAGGCTTGAAAATCTGCACCCGCTGGCGCGCGATCTCGGCGCGGCGCAACCTGCGGATCAGTTCCTCGCTCTTGCCGCTAAACATTGGTCCGCAAACAACTTCGATCCAACCAAGATTTCCCTTGGCAAAGTTCATAATCATCCCTCAATTGCTGATGCCACGGGGCTCCATCCCGCCTGACGGGAGAACACCACGATGAGGTAGTCTGGACTGGCCTGCCCTCAGGAGGCTATTTGTATCGCGGGTATGCATGGAGGAGCAAGCTGGAAATGCGACGCCGCGTTTCCGGATCCCAAATCGTCGGGAACCGCTCGGGGCCAGGCTCCGAAAATAGGTGGTGCCTTGGGCCAACTCCGAGCCGAATTATTGCGTGGATTTCATTTGACCCCTCCCCCGCACATCGGATAGATTTCTTTTTTCCGCGAGATAGGCTCACGCAAGCAGACGAATGTCTGCCGCTTTTTCATAAATGTAAGGAGAAGAACCATGGAAGTTTCAAAGAGCAAGCTCCTGCTTCTGGTAATTATCTTGAGCATCGCACTGAGCGGCTCCGCATGGGCCCAGGCGGTAGCCGGCATGGGAGGAATCTCGGGGGTGGTGCGCGATTCGAGCGGCGCCACCGTTCCTGGAGCCCAGGTTGTGGTAGCGAACACATCGAAGGGCATCCAGCGAACCATGGTAACCACTGAAGCGGGCGTGTTTTCGGCCCCGGCGTTGGTACCATCCACCGGTTACAGCCTGACGGTCAACATGCCGGGTTTTAACAAGTGGGAGGCCAAGGACTTTGAAATCCTCGTCGGCCAAACGGTCGATTTCAAGGTGACTCTGCAACCGGCGGGTACCGCCACTCAGGTCGTGGTAACCGGCGAAGCCCCGCTGGTGGAAACCTCCAAAATGGATGTATCGCAGGTAGTCGAAAAAATGCAGATCGATAACCTGCCGATCAACGGCCGCCGCGCGGACACCTTCGTGCTGATCACGCCTGCGGTAACCGATGACGGCACCTTCGGCCTGGTGAGTTTCCGCGGCATCGCCGGCGGCAATTCGTTCCTTACCGACGGCAACGACACCACCCAGGGCTACTACAACGAAAACGCCGGCCGTACCCGCATCACGACGCAGATCTCGCAGGATGCGGTGCAGGAATTCCAGGTGCTTTCCAACGGTTTCTCCGCTGAGTTCGGCCGTGCCATGGGTGGGGTCATCAACACCGTCACCCGCAGTGGAACCAACGATGTTCACGGCACTGCCTACTGGTACTTCCGCAATCGCACGCTGAACGCGATGGACCGCTATGCTCCCAGGAACCTTAATCCGCCCGAGTGGCGGCACCAGGCCGGCGCCAGCATCGGCGGTCCGATCAAGACGGACAAGCTCTTCTATTTCGGGAATTTCGAGATCGTCAAGAGGAATTTCCCGGCCATCAACCGCATCATCAACACCTCGTTCACAGATGCCGGTGGCAACAACATCACTGCGTCTTGCACTGCCACTGCGGCGCAGTGCGCTACTGCGATCGCCTTCATCAAGCGGCAGATGGACGTATTGGTTCCGCGAACGGTGGATTCCGCCATGGGATTTCTGAAGTTCGACTGGCGCCCCACCGAGCGCAACTCCTTCAGTTTCGATATGAACGCGATGCACTGGAAGTCGCCGCACGGGATTCAGACGCAGGCGGTGCTCACGAATGGCAACGCCCTCGGCGGCAACGGGAATTCCACCGTGGAGACTCGCTATGGAAAAGCGTCGTGGATCAGCGTTATCAGCCCGACTCTCCTCAATGAATTCCGCGTGGGCTTTTTCAAGGATCGCCTGTCCGATCCCGGTGCCGGGGATCTGTGGCCCATAGAAACAGGGGGCCTCTCCATCTCACTGAACGGTACAGCCATCGGCGCGGCCGAGGCCTACCCGCGCACTCTGCCCAGCGAGCTGCGCTTCCAGTTTGTAGACAACGTCAGCTGGACGCATGGCGCACATTCTGCCAAGTTCGGCTTTGACACCTCCACTAACCAGGACTACATTAACCAGCTTTACCGCGGCCTGGGCGGCTACAGCTACTCGAGTCTGACCAATTTCGCCAAAGATTTCAGTGGCAACACGGCCAACGCGAAGAGTTATTCCAACTTCCAGCAGACATTCGGAAATCCCATCCAGAATTTCCGTACCAGCGACATTGGCATTTATGCGCAGGATGTCTGGAGGATCAGCCGGCGGCTCACCATGAACTTTGGTCTGCGCTACGAACATACCTACATTCCGCAGCCGTGGATGGTAAATCCGAACTACCCGCAGACGGGCATTATCCCCTCGCCGACCAATAACTTCGGGCCCCGTTTCGGCCTGACCTATATGATCAATGATAAAACCCTGATCCGCGCCGGCTATGGGCTTTTCTGGGCGCGCTTCCACGGAAACGGCCTGGAAAGCCTTCTGTTGGGCAACGGCACGTTCCAGCCGAACATCTATGTCTCTACTACCACTCCGGGCTCACCGGTTTTCCCGAACGTGTTTCCTCCTGGTACTACTGGATTGCCGTCCGGGACCGTGAACCTCCAATTCGCCTCGCCAGACTTTCACAATCCGTATACTCAGCAGGGGACCGTGGCGATTGAGCGCCAGCTCAGCCAAGATCTGGCACTCACGGTAAGTTACATCTGGAGCCGCGGCGTCGGCATCTGGACGCAGCGCGACGTCAACCTCGGGCAGCCGGGTCCGACGGTGACCTACATCATCAACGATGCCGGCGGCAGCCAGGTGGGCACATACACGACACCTGTCTACATCTCAGCGAATAAGGCCGATTCCCGGTACGGTAAGATCCTGCAGGTCGAGAACGGCGGCCAATCCTGGTATAACGGCATGACCGTTCAGCTGCGCAAGCGCATGTCGCACGGGCTGACCGGCAGCCTCTCCTACACGTGGTCGCACGCGATCGATGACGCCGATATGCAGGGCGCTTCCTGGAACATCGGGTGGAATTACAACAACGTCACGACACCCGGCAACTACATGGCGGACAGGGGCAGTTCCAGCCTGGACCAGCGCCATCGTGCCGTAATCAACTTGATGTGGCAACCCACGTTCACCCAGAGCAATTCAGCGTTCGCCCGCTACTTCGTGAATGGCTGGCAGTTTTCGGCAATTACGACTCTGGCCTCCGCACACCCCACCACAGCGACCGTCAACGTCAGTGGGACCCAGTTCACAGGCGTCTTTTTGACCTACACGACCATGAATGGTTCCGGCGGCTGGAACCGAGTGCCGTTTTGGCCCGTCAGCAGCCTGGACGTCGACCAATATTACCGCGCAGACGCGCGTCTGACCCGCGTACTTCCGTTTAACGAACGCGTCAAGTTGAACCTGATGTTCGAGGCCTTTAACTTGTCCAATACCATTACGAACACCGGCGTCAACACCCAAGCCTACACAGCGACCTTAGGCGTACTGAGGCCGACGGCTAACCTTGGCGTCGGCAACCAGTCGCAGGGCTTCCCGGACGGCACCAACGCCCGCCGTTGCCAGGTGAGCATGCGTCTGTTCTTCTAAACGGTCAAAGGGGCCGGGGGCAGATCGTCCCCGGCCCCTCTTCCTGATCCGCCTTTCCATCGCAACAGTTTCAGCACCTGCAAACTGCCTAAACTCTAAGACTGCAAAAATGTCGAGCGTTTGCGCTTTCTTCCAGTCCTGGAGTCATTGCATTGAACGGTCTTCCAAAAATATCATCTCTGCGGGATCGCTATTTGCTGCGATTCCAACTTGCAAATTCCCGAGCCAGTGTCGTAGGCTACTGCCGTGGCGGAGTTTGCCGGTTCAAGCATCCGGCTTTCCCCCAACTCCGCAGAAAGGGATTATGGACAAGAGGATTCTGGAACTCGCAATAGAGGCGCTCCAAGGACGAAGAGTCGCAGTGGCAGCTGAAATCGATTGGATCCGGACCCAGTTAAAAGGCGGGGTCAAGGCCAAGGGGCCCGCAACCGCTGCACCCGCCGCGGGGAGACGCAAAGCGAGAACCGCTGCCCAACGGAAAGCCCAGAGTGAGAAGATGAGGGCCTATTGGGCCGCAAAGAGGAAGACGGGCACCAAAACCAAGGCTGCAAAAAGACCGGCTTCAGCAAAGCCGGCAAAGGGCCCTGTAAGCCCTGCAGCGCGCAAGGCCCAGAGTGAGAGAATGAAGGCCTACTGGGCCAAGAAGCGGAAGGAAAAGCAGAGCAAGCCCGCGGCTTGATCGCGGTGCCATGCTGAGGACGGCTCAAGTCAAAGCGAATGCCGCTTTCCGGCTTGGCCCGGATTCTGCACGAAGCTTGGACCCGGATTCGCTCTGAAAACGCAGATGGTGGAAACCGGTGCAGGCGCACGCTTGTGCCCTGAAGAAGTCGTCTTCCGTTCCAAGATCCGGCAGCCTGAATCTACATGCTCCGCCTCATGAGATTTTTCTTGCCCGGCGGTTGAGCGTCTGCATGTAAGACAGGGTCAGGTCTGAGGTCTATCCATCGGATGCCATAGCCTGGAGAGTTTTCCAGACTCGACACCTGCACGCCTGGAGGAAATCGAATGATGCCGCGAACCCGATCCCTTGTGCCCGCGGTTGTGCTCGTCGCGGTGTTATCGATAACCGTCGGGGCTCAGCAGCAGAAGATCTACTGGGCCGACGAGGTCCCCAAGGGCTGGAACGGGAAATGGCCCGCAAAATTCCTCACCGTTCCTGAGAAGACCAATTACACCAGGACGACTTCGACCCTGGATCTCCAGGAATTCGTCGACACGCTGAAATGGAACAGCGAGAACGTTTACGTACTTAACATTTTCACGACCGCCCTGCGCAAGGTGGCCCCGGCGATCGTGCTGGCCAATCCGCGCAGTACCTCGCCGCAAGAAGCCGTGAAATCGGGCAAGCCGGTAATGTTTCTGCAGGGGAATATCCATCCTCCCGAACCGGAAGGCACGGAGGCGCTCCTCTTGGTGATGCGCGATATTCTGTTCGGCAGCCGGAAACACCTGCTCGACAACCAGATCGTGATTATCCTGCCGATCTTCAACATGGACGGGACTGATACGTTTGCCACCCAGGACGGCACCCCTCATATCGTCGGGCAGCGATCGAATGCCGCCGGGCTGGATCTCAATCGCGACGCGGTCAAGCTCGAGAGCATCGAGGCGAACGGCTTGTATCAAAACGTACTCAACCGGTGGGACCCGGTGCTCCTCGTCGATCTGCACCTGATGGGGCGTGTGAATCACGGCTACGCCAACACATACGCCACCTGCACAGTGCCTGCCGCCCATCCGGCGCCGCGCGCCTACACTTGGGACACACTCTTCCCTGCCGTGCGTGAAGCGGTCAGGCGGGATTTCGGACTCGAGACCTTCACTCACTGCCTTGCCGACAACAAGTGGCCGCCGACGGTCTGGAGCCATGACAACGCGATCTGGAGCGTCGAGGCGAAGTTCATCGTCAACGATTACGGCCTGCGGAACCGTATGGCGATCATCACCGAAACCCCCGGGCACCCCACATTTGAGCGCCGCATTTACGCTCAGTACGCCTACGTCCTGTCCCTCCTGGAGTTCACTAACGCGCACGCCAAGGAGATGCAGAAGGTCTGCAAAGATGCGGATGAAGACACCGTCACCAGGGTGCGTGCACAGGCTGATTCGGGAGGGCTGAAAAACTGGGTCGCCGGCAAATACGAATCCTGGGGCAAGGTGGACATCCTGGCCTACCGAACGAATGACGCCGTGTTCCTGCCGGGCACGAGCGTGCGGGGCACCGCACCCGGATCTGCCAGCGGCCCGCCTGAAGTCATTCATGACGTGGAGCACCTTGCCAAGCCGGTGGGAACCAAGGATGCCCCGATGCCGCGCGGGTATCTGATTCCGGCCGAACTCCAGGATCTGGTCGCCAAACTCCGCACCCACAACATCAGGCTCCAGACGCTGGCTCAGTCCATGAAAGCAACCGGCGAGGAGTTCGTCGTCGATAAGATGGTCAAACCCCGGGGAAGCAGTATGACGACGCTCGAAGGCGGATTCTTCGGTCCCGCCACCAGGGAGTTCCCGGCCGGAACTTACTTCCTTGATATGGCTCAGCCTATGGCTAACGCGGCGTTTTACTACCTGGAACCGCAGTCCATGGACGGCTTCGTCGGATGGGGTCTCCTCGACAATCACATGCGATCGCTCGGGGTCGAGCAGCATCCCGTCGTCTACCCAATCTTCAAATACCGCAAGGAGGTCAAGTGATAAAGTGGATCGGATCTGCAAGAATCACTATCGCGTAAGGATTTTGATTTTTGCAGATACGCCCCCCTGGCAAGTGAAGGGATATGATCTCACCTGACCCCGCCCGATACCGATGAGTGTACGGAGCGGAAGGATTGATCTTGAACAGGAGGAGTAATCATGGGTCATAATCGCAAAGTGGCCATTGTGGGCCTCGGGTACGTCGGCCTTCCGATTGCGGTAGCCTTTGGGAAGAAAGAACACCTCATCGCTTTCGACATCAACGAAGCGCGCGTTGAAGAACTGAAGGCCAGGTACGATCGCAACGGCGACGTTTCCAAATGCGATTTTGAAGGGAATAAGGCGGAATATACGACTGACCCCGCACGGTTGCGCGATGCTGATTTCTTCATCGTTGCCGTTCCCACGCCCGTGGACGAGGCCAAGCGGCCGGATTTGACACCGCTCATCCGTTCTTCCGAGACTGTGGGGCGCCACCTGCGTCCCGGCTCCATCGTAGTCTACGAGTCCACAGTCTACCCCGGAGCTACCGAGGAAGTCTGCGTGCCGATACTGGAGAAGACATCACGTTTCAAGTGCGGCAAGGAATTCAAGATCGGGTACTCCCCTGAGCGGATCAACCCAGGCGACAATGAACACACCTTTACGAAGATTCTCAAAGTGGTCTCCGGCCAGGACGCCGAGACGCTCGAAATTGTCGCATCGGTGTACGCCTCGGTTGTAACAGCGGGTGTACATAAGGCGGCTTCGATCAGAGTCGCCGAGGCCGCCAAGGTAATCGAGAACACCCAGCGCGACCTGAATATCGCCCTCATCAACGAACTCTCGATCATTTTTCACCGCATGGGTATTGACACGCACGATGTGCTCGAGGCGGCAGGAACAAAGTGGAACTTCCTTAGATTCTCCCCCGGCCTGGTCGGCGGGCACTGTATCGGAGTTGATCCCTACTATCTGACGCACAAGGCCGAGCAACTCGGCTATATCCCGCAAGTGATCCTCTCCGGCAGGCGGATTAATGACGGAATGGGCGTCTTTGTGGCCAAGGAAGTCGTCAAACGTACGCTCGCGCGCGGCAAAGTCTGCTTTGATGGAAGCCGCCCGCTCGCGACGATCCTCGGCTTCACGTTCAAGGAGAACGTCAGCGACCTGCGCAACACGCGCGTGATCGACATCGTCAATGCGCTGAAATCCTACAGCTTCGACGTGCAGATTCATGACCCCCTGGCGTATCCGCAGGAGGCGGAGCATGAGTACGGCATCAAGCTGTCGCCGCTGGAGGGACTAAAACCCGCAAACGCGGTCATCCTCGCGGTGTCGCACGACCAGTTCAAGGCGAATCCCTGGAAACTGGTTACGGGATTGCTCAAGGGTGGGGAGGGCGTGGTCGCGGACGTTCGCAAGGTCTTGCCCCGCGACCAGATCCCTGAGGGTGTCACGCTGTGGCGCCTGTAAGCCAAGCCCGATCCGACCGACCCGCAGAAACCTCCATAATCACGGACGCGCCGGATCCGGCCGCGCTTCAAGCACCTCCGCCGGACGCCGCGCCGCACGTTTCAGCATAGGCAGTTGCGCCTGCAAGTCGCTGCCTCTGGAGGTCCGGGTTGCGTGCGCGCTGCCTACGAACGTTTCGTGTCTCGGTTTTTTGGCATCTTACGCCTGCCTGAAGGGTTATACTTGAAAGATAGGGTTTCGCACTTGCCAATTCGGGAGGAGAAAATATGCGTAGGCTGCTGGGATCCATTGGCTTGCTGGTATTGGTGGCTCTGCCGGTCCAGGCGCAGAAGAAGGAACAGCAACGGCTTCAGGAATGCGGTGACGTCCTAAAGGAGATTCTCAACATTCCGGACGACGTCCCCCAAGATTTGCTCGACAAGGCAGAATGTGCAATCGTCTTCCCATCCGTTGTGAAGGTTGCCATTGGCATAGGCGGCAGTTATGGTCGCGGTGCGATCGTCTGCCGTTCGGGAAAGGATTTCACCGGGACTTGGGGCGCGCCGGCGATGTTTGCCCTGGAGGGCGGCAGCATAGGATTCCAGCTCGGTGGTCAGGCGACCGACTTTCTCCTGTTGGTCATGAACCCGAAGGGAGCCGAATCGGTCATGGGCAGCAAGGTCAAGCTGGGTGCAGACGCCTCGGCCGCTGCCGGTCCCAAAGGCCGCACCGCGGCAGCCGCGACTGACATCGTGATGAGAGCCGAGATCCTCTCTTATTCGCGTGCTCGCGGTCTCTTTGCCGGCGTGTCCCTGGAGGGTTCGACACTGCGCTCCGACGGCGATGCCAACAAAAACCTGTACGGCCGCGAACTGAGCGCCCGCCAGATAGTCCGGGAAGGCGCGGTCAAGACTCCTCCTGCCGGCATGGCTCTGGTCGGTCTGCTGAATAAGAAATCGCCGAAGAATCTAAGCGGCAAGTAATCACTACAAGATCACTGCCGTAACCATAGCGCTGCCCGGCGGCCGCAACGAAGACCAGGGATCACGAAATACTAGGAAAACCTCTCTTCTGCGGTTCTGTTCTGAGGACTGTCTTGCCATCGGCTTCATTTGGAGGAAACCGAAATGAAAGCCACGAGAACGATTGGGGCGCTGGCGGTGCTCTGTGCTGCCGGCATGATGGTGGTTCTGCAGCCGGGCAGGAGCCAGACGGCGCCGGATCTCAGCCAGTTGTTCGCCAGGTCGGAAATGATGATCCCGATGCGCGATGGCGTTCGCCTGCACACTGAGATCTGCGTGCCCAAGAAAGCCCCCGAGGCCCTCCCTTTTCTCATCACGCGTACCCCTTACGGCATCAACGATGACAGCCAAGGATTCTCGCGAACGCTTGGCAGCTACCGCGAGCTGATCCCCGAGGGCTTCATTTTCGTCTTTCAGGACATTCGCGGACGGTTTCAATCCGAAGGAAAGTTTGTCATGCAGCGCCCGCCGCGAGATCGCAGTGATTCTAAATCCATCGATGAGGGCACCGACACCTACGACACGATCGCCTGGCTGCTTAAGAACGTCCCCAACCACAACGGCCGGGCAGGCCTGCTCGGCATTTCCTATGGGGGCTGGCTCACGATGATGGGGCTGCTCGAGCCGCATCCCGCGCTGAAGGCCGCTTCCGAACAGGCCTCGCCAGCCGACATGTTCCTCGGTGACGATTTCCACCACAATGGTGCCTTCCGCCTGAGCTATGGCTTCGAATATGCCGCAGAACTGGAAACGGACAGGACCAACTATCTTTTCCCGTTTGACATCGCCGACACCTTCGAGTGGTATCTGCGGCTCGGGCCGCTCGCCAACGCCAACAAACTCCACTTCCACGAAAAGATTCCAACCTGGAACGATTTCGTCGCCCATCCGAACTACGACGAGTTCTGGCAGAAGCAGGCGTTTCCACGCTACCTGGGGGACTTGAAACTGGCTGTTCCGAATCTCAACGTGGCCGGGTGGTGGGATCAGGAGGATTTCTACGGGCCTATTAAGATTTACGAACTGCTCGAAAAGAACGACAGCAATCACATGAACTACCTGGTCGTGGGTCCCTGGAACCACGGCGGCTGGGCGCGCGGAGACGGCAGCCGCCTGGGTCCCGTTCCGTTCGACAACGACACCGGCAGATATTTCCGTGAAAATATCCAGAGAGCTTGGTTTGCGTATTGGCTGAAGGACAAAGGCGCCCTGCCGTTGACGGAAGCCATGACCTTCGAAACCGGTTCGAACCGATGGAAGACTTGGGATACATGGCCGCCGCAGCAAGCCATCGCCATGCAGAAGCTCTATTTCCACGCCGGCAGCCGGCTGTCATTCAACGCACCCGGCGGCGGTGCAGCCGACTCGTACGACAGCTACCTTTCCGATCCTGCTAAGCCCGTGCCGTATCGCCAGCGGCCCATACAGGCAACATACGGTTCGGGAAGCACATGGTCGACCTGGCTGCTGGAAGATCAGCGGTTCGTGTATCTGCGCCCGGACACAGTCGCATGGTCGACGGAACCGCTGGCGGAGGACTTGACCCTGGCGGGAGACATCGTCACGCACCTGTTCGCCTCGACTACCGGCAGCGACAGCGACTGGATCGTCAAACTCATCGATGTCTACCCCGAGGCATATCCGAACGATCCCAGGATGGCGGGATATCAGCTGATGATCGCCAACGAGGTCTTCCGCGGACGCTTCCGCAGGAGCTTTGAAAAGCCCGAACCGCTCATACCAAACCAGCCGGCGGAGTTCACCATCGGCTTGCACACGAACGATCACACGTTCCTGAAAGGGCATCGGATCATGGTCCAGGTGCAGAGCACCTGGTTCCCCCTGATCGACAGGAATCCCCAGAAGTTCGTGCCGAACATTTTCCTGGCCAATCCGAGAGATTTCCAGAAAACCACCCAGCGTGTCTATCGCTCGGCGCAGCACCCCTCCAGCATCGAGCTGCCGGTCGTGAAACACTGATGAGTGGATCGTGGTCTGCCGGAATGTCACCGCCCAGTCCCCGGAGCCCGCAGCGCGGCCGGCGGCCGCAGCCGAATCGGCAGCCACGAAATAGATAAAACCTTTTTCCGTGTGTGCAGTATTTCCCGCTTGTCGATCCCGATCGGCACACATGGCGAGAGGCACCCGTTCTCGCCAAGCCTCTCTGCGGTTGCGGTTTGACCTGTGGGGCCCTGCAACCTATAATCTGTTCGAACTGGTGCTCTGATCGACCTGATGTAACAGTGCCCCGGCAGCCGAACGCGCAGTCTAAGGAGGCGATATTCGCTCTGAAACGATGACCGCGCAGCATTGCCACACGATCTCCGCGATCGCCGACGCCATAAATCCTACGGCGAAGTGGCAGGATGTGATCCGCTCCATTCTTCGGGCTCTAGTGGAGAATCTTGGCTACAAGGCTGCGCTGGTGCGTCAGTTCGACGACGAGCGCCGCACTCTGGTGGCCGCAGGTTCATTCGGGCTCAGCGACACGTATCTGGCCAAAGGCGCGGTCGAAATCGAAAAGAGCGAACTGGATCGCGAAGTCCTCGCCGGCCATGTGATCGATGTCCCGGACATGAGGAGTGATTCCAGCTTCCAATTTCACCAGGAGGCGGTGGCGGAAGGGATCGGCAGCCTCCTGGCCGCTCCGCTGGCACTGCGGGACAGAATCATCGGCGTCATGCGGGTGTATTCGGCAGAACCGCGGGCCGCAAGCGAGGAGGAAAAAAACTTCCTGGAGGCAGCGGCGAGACTCACAGCGAGGGCCTTGATCAGCTCGCAGCGCGTGGAGGCCCTGCGCAACATCTCCCGGCAGATCACTTCATCGGTGGGTCTCCAGGAGGTGCTGACCGCCCTCCTCCGCCGGACCGTCGACGAGTTGAACTATAAGGGGGGTATCATCCGGCTGCTTGATGCTACGGGGCAGAAACTCAGCCTGGTTGCGGCTACCGGTTTGAGCCAGGCTTACCTCAACAAGGGAGAGATCGCCGTCGCCCGCAGCAGCGTGGATCAGGCGGTTCTGCGAGGAGAGACTGTAACGATTTTCGATGTGGCTGAACTGTCTCGGCTCCAGTATCCGCAGGAGGCACTGAAGGAAGGGATACGATCGGTGCACGCAGTCCCGCTGATGGTGCCCGACCGCGCTACGGGAAGCCACAGGGTTATAGGCGTCATGCGGGTGTATTCCGCGCAGCCCCGTCGCTTCAGTGAAGACGAGACCGCGTATATTCAGTCGATCGCCAGCCTGGGCGCGATCTCCCTGGAAAACGCTCAGCTCTATGATGAACTCAAGCGGCGCATTGACCGCCTCCAACCCGAGGAGCAGGGTTGGCACCGCGTCGAAGAGACCTAAAAGGGCCAAAAGCGGGGCACCAGAACCATCACGAGCAGGAAAACGATCAGCGTGAGATACCCACCGACGCGAGCATAATCGACAAATCTGTATCCTCCCGGACCCATAACGAGCACATTCGCCGGATGACTTACAGGCGTAAGAAAAGCGCAGGAGGCCCCTAAGACCACCGTCATGAGGAGCGGGTGGGCGCTTACCTGCAGCTGCATTGCGGTGCTCAGGGCAATGGGAGCCATCAAAACAACCGTCGCGGCTCCCGAAAGAACCTGAGCCAGAAACATGGATAAAACGAAGAAACCTGCCATCACGGCCGCGGGGCCCAACGGGCCGAGCACGTGCAGGAGGCTATGGGAAATCAGGGTGGCGGCCCCGCTCTTCTCCAGAGCCGTTCCCATCGACAGCATTCCCCCGATCATGACAACAGCTTTCCATTCGATGGCTTGGTAGCCCTCCTCCATCTTCAGGGCGCCCGACACGACCATCACCACTGCCCCCAGCAGTGCGGCGGCAGCGATGCTCAGCAGGCCCAGACCAGCAAGCAAGAGCATGAGAAGCATTCCCAGCAGCGCCCAGGGCGCCTTGTCGGGCCGGGCAATTCCACCGACATACTCGGGTTCCTCCAGGATGATAAAATTCCGCTCGGCGCGAAGCAGTTCCAGACGTGCACGCGGACCTTGCACGAGCAACGCGTCGCCGACCCGCAAGGGCACGTCCGGCACACCCCGCTTCACCGGCTGACCTTCGCGGAGAAGCGCAAGTACTGCAAGCCCGAACTTCTCGCGAAAGTGAATGTCGCGCAATGACCGGCCGACGACGTCGGCGTGAGGGGAGATCACGATCTCGGCTACTCCGACGTCGCGGTCGGCCAGCACCATATCCGGCGCTGCCCCCTTGGGCTCGAGTACCAGGCCGAGTCCTTCCTGGGTTTGCTGGAGAACCTCGACTTCGCCCTCAATGATCAGCCGGTCCCCGGCGCGCAGGATTTCGTCCTTACCCGGAGCCAGCTTGATAAGGGCTCCGCGGAGAATGCCGAGGATATTGAGGCCGTAATTATGGCCCAAATGGCTTGCCGCAGCGGTTTTTCCGTCCAGCGGCGACCCGGCGAGGATGCGCGCTTCGAACATCTGCTCCGAAATGCGGTAAAGCCTGGCCAGATCCTCAGGAAAGCGGCGCACGGGGGATATCTCCTTGGCGGGATAGTCGGGCAGGAGCTTCCGGCCGAGCAACGCCATGAAGGCAATCCCCGCAATGGTCAGCAGGCTGCCGATGCGGAAGAAATCCCAGAGCGTGAATGGCGCCAGCCCCTTCCGGTGCAGTGCGTCGTTGGCAAGGATATTGACCGTCGTGAACAGAGTCGCCATTCCGCCGAGAAGGGTGCCGAAGGAAAGCGGGATCAGCAGCTTTGACGAGCTGATTCGGGTCCGGCGCGCTATGCTGGTGAGGCCGGGGAGCAGCACCGATGCGGAAGCAATGTTGTTCATGAATAGCGAAAGGAGCGCGGACGCTGCCATGGTTACGGCAACCAGGCGTCCCTCGTTTTCCCCCGCAATGCGGAACAGGTGCCGCCCGATCCAGGCGGCAATCCCCGTGTTGGTCAAACCGGCCGTGACCAGAAATACAAACGCTATGGTGATGACCGCGGGATTCCCGAATCCCGCCAGGGCATCGGCGGTGTCGAGAGTCCGGCTTAGCAGCAACGCCAGCACGGCGAACAGCGCTACCAGATCAGGGCTGTACTTGTCGGAGACGAAGAGGAGGATGGAGACTGCCAGAATGACCAGGACGATACCGATTTCGAGACTCATCAATTCGGAGAATAGGATTCTGTATTCGGACTGGCAAGGAAATTCGCCGAATATCCCCGCCTAGCCCAAGCCAGGAGCACGCTTGCGCAGAAGGCCGCACGCATCTGCAGACAAGTGCTGGAGTGTGCAATGATGATCGTACCCTGCTTTTAAGAGTGTTGTGGCGCCCTACTCGAAGGCAGCAGCGAGCTGCCGCACTCCAATGACGTCCACCTCGCCTCAATCGCGCTTCAAAACCGTTGCTTTCATAGCCCCGATTGGAGTAAACCCAAATCCGGCATCGATTCCAGACAATGGTGGAAGGTCGCTCAAGCACCAGCCCGGATTATTCATGAATGTGCGACCAAAATGCAGTTTTGGATGCGGAAAAACGCCGACCGGCGCCGACCGTTCGGCCTTGGTCGGCGTGCGCTTCTGCTTCCTGAATGGTTCAGGCTAGTAGCGGGAGTGCGTAAACCGGGGCAGCCAGAGGGGGGAATATGACTGGATCGAGTCTTCTTCAGCGGATTTCGAGAAAAAGTTCAAATCCTGTCAGGATCGCAGAGCGGGTAATCCAATCTCCTGATTTGATTGAGGAACTGATCGAAGGCCTCAATGCTAAAAAGGCGACGATAAAATACAGATGCGAAAAAGTCCTTCGGATCATCAGCGAGCGGCAACCGGCCCTTCTTTATCCCCAATTCGATCTCCTCGCCACAATGCTTGATTGCGAGAACAGCATCCTCAAGTGGGGTGCCATCATGAGCATCGCCAACCTGGCACGCGCGGATTCGAAGAACAAGTTTGAGTCCATCTTTGAAAAGTACTTTTCACCCATCCCCGGGCCCGTTATGATCACTGCCGCCAATATCATCGGCGGCTCGGCAAGAATCGCGTTGGCGAAGCCCGACCTTGCCGAGAGAATCTCAGAGGAAATCCTGAAAGTCGAAGGGGCCAAATACAAGACTCCGGAATGTCGCAATGTCGCGATCGGGCACGCGATCGGTTCCTTCGACCAGTTTTTCGATCACGTGCAAGACAAAGATCGCATTATCCGATTCGTCAAAAAGCAGCTCCAGAACACCAGAGCTCCCGTTCGCAAAAGGGCCGAGAAGTTTCTGAAAAAGCGCAACATTCCCTTTTGAACGAGAAAAGTGGGGTCACCACTCGTGTCACGCTTTTGTCGAATCCCGAGCGGGAACGGTCCGTGCATGATCCGGGGCGCGAGAGTGCCGCCCGACCGGGTCTGTTACCGATTTGCGAAAGCAACCGGCTCGATATTGTGCTGGCAGCCGGCCGGCGGTCGAGGCATAGTAGGATCGAAGTCCAGGCGCCGTATGATTCCCATGTCACGCTGAATGACGCGGGGATGATTTGGGCGCAGGGGCCGGATACCGGAAGGGAAACAAAATGGGAGATAGGCATAAAAAGGGCTGCGGCTGCTGTGGCGGCGGCATTTTTGGCAGCATTGGCGCTGTCCTTGCGGCCCTGCTGAGCTGGAAAGTCAATCACAACATCGCCTGGGCCCTGATCCATGCATTTCTCAGCTGGTTCTACGTCCTCTACCATTGGTTCAAGTATGGCCGCTTCTTGCCTTAATGCCGTGGACGTATCTGAAAAACCCCATTTCCCCGCCTGCATTTTGATTATTGCAGACACGATCCCTGATTCGATGCCTGATCTTCGCGCTTGACGTCTTGACTATTCCGGCCTTACTATGCATAGCATGTCTATACAAAGAGAGACAAAAAACTCCCGGGCCGAGATTCCGCCCGGCACGCTTTACATGCTGGTCCTCAAGACCCTGGCCCGCGAGCCACAGCACGGATACGCCATCGCTCAACAAATTAAACGCATGTCGGACGACGTGCTCCAGGTCGAAGAGGGATCGCTTTACCCAGCCCTCCAACGGATGCTCGTGAAAGGGTGGGTCACGGCCGAGTGGGTTACGGCGGGTCCAAAGCGGCGGGCGCGCGTCTACCACCTCACGCCGGCGGGGAGGAAACAACTGGCCACTGAGGTCTCCGATTTCACCCGGGTCATGCACGCCATTGTGCGCGTGATCGAGCCCGCCTGAATCAAAAGGGGTGCTATGAAGTGGATGGGCGCGTTTGGCCGACGGCTTTCGGTTCTGTTCCGCCGCGACCGCCTCGACCGTGAACTCGAAGAGGAGATGCGGTTCCATCTCGAAATGCAGGCCGAGGAGAATCGGCAGAACGGGATGGATGCCGACGAGGCGCGCTATGCCGCCAGGCGGGAATTCGGAAATGTGGCTTTGCTGAAGGAAGCGGGCTGGGAAATGTGGGGATGGGCCTCGGTTGAACGGTTTTTACAAGACGTGCGTTATGCCGCTCGCATGTTGCGGCGCAATCCCGGATTCGCGATGGTTGCGGTGCTGACCCTCTCGCTGGGGATCGGAGTCAACACCTCGATCTTCAGCTTTGTAGACCGGCTCCTCTTGCGTCCGCTGCCCTTCCCGGAATCGGCCCGGCTGGTTTCACTTGGCTATCACTCCGACACCGGCACCGAGACCTATCAAGGCTTGTCCTTTCCCGATTACCTTTACTATCGGGATCACAGCGAGGTGCTTTCAGGCCTCGCAGCCTACGGCGATGTCGATGCCGACGTGCAGTTTGGGGATCGGACAGAGAACCTGGCGGGTGAGATCGTCAGCGCGAATTACTTCTCCATTTTGGGGGTGCAGGCCGCGCTTGGACGGTCGTTTGTGCCGGAAGAGGACCAGATTCCGAATGCGCGGCCATCGGTCATTCTGAGTTACGGCTTGTGGCGGAGCCGGTTCGGAGGGGACCCGGAGGCGATCGGTCGACAAATCATAATGAACCACCGCGGCTTTTCCGTGGTTGGTGTCGCGCCACGCGGCTTCGCGGGTCTGCGGCTGGACCGCAGCGCTCCACCGGATTTCTGGGTCCCAACCATGATGTATCCAACAATCGCGACGTTCGCCGCGGACATAGACCTTCGGAATCAGTGGGGCACTCACTGGCTCGAAGCGGTTGGGCGGCTCAAGGCCGAGATGGGCTTGAAACAAGCCGATGCTGCCTTTGCAAGGTTGAGTTTCGAGCTGAAACAGGGCCCATGGCAAGAGGTCTGGGGAAAGCCGGAATTGGTCAAAGTCATGGGCAAACATAATCCGCTTCTCTGGACCGCGACCCTGATCCCGGCCGGCGAGATGCGGCTGCAGCCGCAGTCTCGGAACACCATCGCGGCATCTCTCGGAATGTTGGCGGCGGCGGTGGGGATCGTGTTGCTGATTGCCTGTTTCAATGTTGCGAACCTTCTGCTGGCGCGCGCCTCCGGCCGGCAACGGGAGATGGCAGTCCGGCTCGCGATCGGCGCAGGCCGCGCACGTCTCATGCGGCAGCTGGCGACTGAGGGTCTGGTACTTTCCCTGCTGGGCGGCAGCGCCGGGCTTCTGGTGGCGGTTCTCACTTCGGATTTCCTCGCCGGCTTTCCCCTCCCATTCCGGTTTCCGTTGCTGCTGGAGACGGGTGTGGAGCCGCGTGTACTGGGCTTCGCGCTCCTGGTGTCGATGCTCACCGGCGTGCTCTTTGGACTGGTTCCGGCACGGGAGGCGATGAGAACCAGTATGACGGCGGCCCTGAAAGTCGATCCTGGATGTGGCGCGCGCCTGCGGCGATGGAATGCGCGCAACGTGTTCATGGTTGTGCAGGCGGCGCTGTCGGTGGTTCTCCTGGTCGGCGCCGGGCTCTTCCTGCGAACGCTCGCCAACGCCCGCGCCGCCGATATCACCGCGGATCCGGGCAACGTTCTGATGACGAACCTCAATGTCGCGGCACTCAAATATGACGAAGCGCGCGGACAGGCGTTCTACACGCAATTGCTGGAACGAATGGAAGCTCTGCCCGGCGTGCGCAGCGCGGCGCTGGTGATGGTCGTGCCGATGGGCGGACGTCGCGGCGGCACAGATGTGTCCATCAGCACCGCGAATGATCCCGCAGAGAAGCGGACGCTGCAGGTTGACTTCAACATCGTCTCTCCCAAGTACTTTGAAACGGTCGGCCTGCCGCTGGTGCGCGGCCGCGCCTTCACAAGCTACGACCGCGCCGGCGCGGCCGCGGCAGCAATTGTCAACGAGCAATGGGCGCAACAGTTCTGGCCGGGCCAGGATCCCGTCGGCAAGCGCTTTGAGGTGGAGCAGCCACGCCGCACGGTGGAAATAATGGGCGTGGTCAGGGACGGGAAGTTTCGCAACTACCGTGCGGCGATCAAACCCTGTTTCTACATGCCACTGGCACAGAACTATTGGGGCATGATGAACCTGGAGCTGCGGACCGCGGGCAACCCGACGGGGCTTGCAGCTGCCGTGCGGGGCCAGGTGCAGGCGCTGGAAAAGAACTTGCCGGTTTCGCAGATGGTGACGCTTAAGTCGTACCGCGACGCCGGGCTCGGGCAGGAGCGCATGACCGCGGGGCTGCTGAGCGGGCTAGGCTTGCTTGCGCTGATATTGGCGGCCATCGGAATCTACGGCATCATGTCATTCTCGGTGGCGCAGCGGAAACGGGAGATTGGAATCCGCATCGCTTTGGGGGCACGCGCCGGCGAAGTGCTGCGGATGGTGCTCGGACAAGGCCTGGCGCTGATGCTGATCGGCTCGGCGATCGGGCTGGCTGCGGCTGCGGCGGCAGTTCGATTTATCGCAAGCCTGCTCTATGGTGTCAGTCCGACGGATCCTTGGACATTCGCAACCATCACCCTCGTGCTCACCGCCACGGCGCTGCTGGCCTGCTATATTCCCGCGCGTCGCGCCACCCGAATCGATCCCATGGAGGCTCTCCGCAATGAGTGAGCTCTGGCGACGTCTGCTGGTTCTGTTCCGCCGCGACCGCTTCGATCGCGAGATCGAGGAAGAGATGCAGTTTCATCTCGAGATGCAGGCCGAAGAGAACCAGGAAAATGGGATGCCTGCCGATGATGCCGGCTGTGCAGCCCGGCGGCAGTTCGGCAATCCCACGCTGCTCAAAGAAACGAGCAGAGAGATCTGGGGGTGGGGCTGGCGCGAGCGGCTGGGACAGGACCTCATTTATGCGTTCCGGATGATGCGGAAGAATCCCGGCGTCACAACCGTCGCAGTAGTCGCGCTCACGCTCGGCATTGGCGCGAATGCGGCGATCTTCAGCCTGGTCAACGCCATTTATCTGCGGCCGCTTCCCTACCGGGAGCCGGACCGGATTGTTACGGTGCTGGCGGAAGAGTCAAGCTGGCTGCTCAGGATGGCCGGCCGCGCGGGCCGCCTCACAGAGCAATGGTCGCACAACCACATACCCGGGCCGGCGTTTCTAGCTCTGAAAAACGAGATCCGGTCATTTGCAGAAACGGCTGCCTGGGAAGGCTTCCAGCGCAAATACGTACTTGCCGGAGGGGACAACCCTCGCGAGGTTGCGGGCGTCCGCGTATCGGCAAACCTGTTTCCGATGCTGGGGGTGCAACCGATCCTGGGCCGCGGGTTTCTGGAAGAAGAGGACAGAGTGGGCGGCAGCAGAGTGATCCTTATGGGCCACAGTCTTTGGCAGGATGCCTTCGGCGGCGACCCGAGCATGATCGGAAAGGCATTGATACTGAACGGCGAGAGTTACACCGTGGTCGGCGTCATGCCGCCGGGCCCGCGCACGCCGGAGGCTGATATCTGGGTGCCTTTGGCGCTGGGGACGATACCGGGAGAGTTCGGAATGGGCATGTGGAACTTCCAGGCAGTCGCCAGGCTGGCTCCCGGCGCCACGAGAGGAGGTGCCCAAGAGGAAGTGAACGCATTCGTGGGGCGAATGCTGAAACAATACCCGGACGCAAATCAAAGCCGGCGCTTGTTCCTGCTTCCGCTCCGGGACTTCGTCGTGGGCGACAGAGCGCGGCCGGTCCTGGTGTTGCTCGGCGCCGTTTCGTTTGTGCTGCTGATCGCGTGCGCCAACGTTGCCAACCTGATGCTGATGCGGTTCGCAACTCGTCGCAGAGAACTCGCGTTGCGGGTGGCATTGGGGGCGGGCAGACTTCGCATCGTTCGTCAACTGCTCGCTGAAAGCACGCTGCTCTGGATTCTGGGAGCAATCGCCGGCTTGTTGATCGCCTACTGGGGGATCGATCTTTTCCGTTCCATGGTGCCTGTCGACATTCCGCGCCGAGAGGAGGTGGGCATTGACTGGCGCGTTCTTACTTTTACCGGCTTGCTTTCATTTCTATCCGCAATCCTGTTCGGTTTGATTCCGGCCTTGCCGGCATCCAGGATTGACCTGAACGCTCAGCTGAAGGAGGGCGCCGGCCCGCGCAGCGCGGGCACGGGACGACAGACGCTGCGGGGCGTGCTGGTCGCAGGAGAAGTCGCACTGGCATTTATCCTGCTCGTCGGCGCCGGTTTGATGATCCACACCTTTGCGCGCTTGTGGGCGGTTCAGCCCGGCTTCGCTCCGGAGAGGCTGCTGACGATGCGCATCTCGCAGCCGCGACATAAATACGGGGATCCCGGAAGGCAGGCGGCTTTCTTCCAGGAACTGCTGCAGCGGGTTGAGGCGCTCCCCGGTGTTCTGGGCGCGGCGGCTGCCGACACCATTCCTTTCGGCAAGGCGGCCCAGAACCTCGGTTTTTCAACCGAAAAAGCCAGAGCTATGACGAGCTATCGTCTGGTGACGCCGGACTACTTCCGCACCATGGGGATTCCGTTGCTCAAGGGCCGCCTTTTCGACGAGCATGACAGGGCTCCCGACGGTGCATGGATGAGCGAGCAGGGTCTCGGCGGCGCACCCGGCGTCGTGATCATCAACGAGATGATGGCGCGGCGCTGCTGGCCGAATGAAAATCCCATCGGCAAGCGCATGAACTTCAGCAACGCCGGAGGGCGTCCCGCGCGTCTGGTTGTGGGCGTGGTCGGCGCAGCGCTGCACCAGGGCCTCGACCAGAAGATCGGGTTGGAAGTATATGTGCCGTACTATCAGAGGCCCGGCGCCATAACGATGTTCGTGGCGGTGCGCACCCGCGACGATGCGCAGAGCGCGGCGGCTACTTTGCGGGCCCAGGTACATGCCTTGGACAAAGACCAGCCGGTCGAGGACGTGCGCACCATGGAACAGCTGATGCAGGATTCGGTCGCACCGCGGTGGTTCCTCATGTTATTGCTGAGTTTCTTCGGGGCGGTCTCGCTGGCACTGGCGGCGGTGGGAATCTACGGCGTGATGGCCTACGCCGTTACCCAGCGGACACAGGAGATCGGCATCCGCATGGCGCTGGGGGCACAACGCGGAGATGTGTTCCGGCTGGTGGGGCGCCAGGGGCTGGTGCTCACGGCAGCCGGCATGGCGCTCGGGCTCGCCGGAGCTCTGGCGCTGACCCGGGTTATCACCACCATGCTCTTTGGCGTGACGCCACGGGACGCCGTCGCATTCGCACTCGCCACGCTGGGCTTGGGCACGGTGGCGCTTGTGGCCTCTTGTGTCCCGGCGTGGCGCGCGACCAGGGTGGATCCTATCGCGGCCCTCCGTTGTGAGTAGAACCTTTACAGAGATGCGGAGGATAGAGAATGTCAAAAAAGAAAGGCTTGACCCGTCGAGAGTTTTTTAAGGATACGGCGCGTTCCGGTGCGGCGGTTGCTGCCGGTACTTTGATTTCCCAGACTTCCGGATTTGCGCAGAGGGTACCAGCCAAGTGGGACAAGGAAGCCGATGTCGTCGTCGTAGGGGCGGGATGCATGGGGCTCCCTGCCGCGATTCAAGCCATCGAAGGGGGAGCGTCCGTGATCCTGGTCGAAGCAAACTACGATGTCGGCGGCCACGCCGTCATCAGCGGAGGGAACATAGCGTTGGGCGGCGGGACGAGTGCCCAGAAGAAGGCCGGCATAACGGATTCGCCGGACCTTCTCTTTTCGGACCTGACCGACTGGTCCATCGTGCAGGCCAATGGGTTCCCTGACTACAGGTACAACGACAAGGAGATTGTCCGTGCTTTCGCCGACATGAGCGCTCCCGCCTACGATTGGCTGGTCGCCCATGGGGTCATATTTGTTGACCGGGCCCCGGACACGCAAGGCGGCACCTCGGTCGGGAACTCCGCACCCAGAGAGATGCATGCCGCCGCGATGGCCTGGGAACAGGTTCAGACGGGCAAACCGGTCGATCCCATGGTTCAAGCCGTTACCTCCTCAGGCGTTGGTCTCATCCGGCCGCTGGAAGCCGCAGCGAAAAAGGCGGGCGTACAGATCCTCCTTCAGCACAGAATGACGGGCATTTTCCGGGAGACCTCCGGCTCGGGAAGGATTCTTGGAATCGCGGTAGAGACCAAAAGCGCCAGGATGAACATCCGTGCGAAAAGGGCTGTCATCCTCGCCACCGGAGGCTCCACCGGCAATGTGAACTTCCGCAGAATCTTCGATCCGCGCCTGACGGAGGAATACAATGGCGTGGCGGGTGAACCCTTCTCCTTCCAGGACGCCAGCGGAGAGATTGCCGCCATGGCCATCGGGGCCTCGCTCTGGGGTGCCTACAACCAGACTGGAGAATTTGGCTCGGTTCTCACCAAGCCGGGACAGATCGGGTGTCAGTATGGGTATCGCAATCTGCAGTGGCGGCCCGGGAGCCCCATATTCAAGCTCGCACGCGCTTCAGGCCTCAGGGTGGCGGATTGGCAGGACGTGATCTGCGTAAACCAGGCGGGCAAGAGATTCTATGACGAAGCGGCAGGCCAGTTCACAGCGAACAATTACAGGTCCATGGATCCGTATATCCCCGGAAGTTACCTCAATGCGGTCAACATCAAATACAACCCGCCCAATTACCTCAACGCGGCCCTGGCGGGAACAGGGGATGCCGTAAACGGGGGCGGGCCGATCTGGGCCATTTTCGACGCAGATGCAGTGAAACGCGAGAAATGGGATCCGACGCCTCCCAATGTGGATATCAATGCGGGGTACTTTTTCAGTGCCGGCACCGTAGCGGAGCTGGCGGCCAGGATCGTCAACAGATATCAGAAAAAACCCATGCCCGGCACTGCCCTGCAGGACACGGTGAACAGGTACAACTCCTTTGTGGATGCCGCGAAGGATGCCGACTTCGGCAAGCCCGCCCCCAGGTACAAGATCCAGGAGGCCCCGTTTTATGCAGCCTGGGCCACGCCTGTGGTCCACGATACGCGCGCCGGCCTGCGCATCAACGCACGGTGTCAGGTACAGGATCTTAACGGCGCAGTCATACCGGGCCTTTACTGCGGGGGCGAGTCAGCCGGCGGATTCAGCCAGCACGGTCTGGCCAGATGCGCCGTCCAGGGTCTCATCGCGGGCAAGCATGCCGCCGCGGAATCACCTTCTGCCGCACGAGAACAGAACGACCGCCACCCCGTCTGAGCGCACTACCCACGCCACGTCGTCCAGGTGCGGCTCCGGGGATACCCGTGGTGCGAACAAGATGCGATTCGTGGGATCGGAGCCGAGCTGAAACCCGATTTGCGAATGGAGACTGAGCATTGCGGATATAACTGCCTGTCGACGCAATCGCGGTGACTGGTCGCACGCTTACTTCAGAATCGTTTCAAGCTCACGGATGACCGATTCCAATTCCGCCTGCTTGCGCCCGACATCCGGGTGATTGCTTTGGTAACGTCTCAAGAGGCTATTGATTTCCATCTCCAGCGTGGCTTTGCGCCAAAGCAGTTGACCGTAGGCGCCAATCAGCCGTTCAATCTCCACCCTCTGCCGCATCATTGCCCAGGAGTTGGAATCCGACTCGTTCAGCGGCTTCAGCTTCTCTTCCAACTCCGCCTTCTGCGACGTCAATTCAGCATAAGCCTTCGGAATCCGCGTATCGGTCACTTTCTGGATCGCGGCGATCTGTTCGGCCAACACCCTGCTGATCTCGGCGAGTTGCGCTCCCCGAATCAATCCGGTACTGTACCGAGCTATGGCGGCCGAGTGCGCCCTCAATGCCACCCGCAACTGTCCGAGGCGCGCCTGCATTTCGCTGGCATCCTGCGGTGCCGCTTCGCGCTTCGGCCGCGCGCCGTCCTGCGATGTGACCAGCGGCGCCGGCCTCTTTAACGTCCATCCTGCCTCTTGCCGGAGATTTTCAGCTTCGGAGGCCTTAGCCATCTCGGCTACTTCCGTTAAGGCTTCCGCGGTTTGCGGCGTGCGTACTGCCGCAGGGATTTTGCCGCTCAACGCGGACAACGGCGCAACCGCGCCGGCCACGATCAAGATCGCCACCACGATGGCCGCGCGGCTCAATCTCTGCCGGTTGAGGTTCGGATGCAGAATGGCGCGCACGCGGCTCTCAAGCTGCGAGCAGGATTATCGCAGCCTTGAGCGAAACGTCGCAGAGCATCTCCAGCCAGGCGCCAGCCGCCTGCCCGTTTGCGAACCAATCAAGCAGCGAAGTCATCATCGTCCTTCCTTCCTGGCCTGCGCGATGAGGCGCGAGAGGCGATCGAGTTCATCCTGGCCCAGTTCCGATCGCGACACCTCGAGCAATGCGGCAACCGCCCGCTCGGCCGAGCCGTCGAAGAATGTTTTCAGCAGCCGTTTGAGCGCCGACCGCCCCGCCCGCGCGCGCGTCTGTTTCGGCAGGTACACGTAGCGCGGCCCATCCTGCTCATGTTTGAGATAGCCCTTCTCTTCCATCAAGGGACCTTGAACTGGGAGCGTCTCTCGGACGCAATTGCTCTGATTCTTCAGACTGTTGAATAGGAGCCTTGCCATGCGGTGGCTTTCCTTCTTCGTTCGCAGACGGGTAGCCGAGCGGCAGCTTGATAAGGAACTGCGTTTTCACCTGGAGCAGCAGATCAACGACAGACTCTCCCGTTCATGGGATGAGCCCACAGCCGCTGACCTCATCCATGAGTCCAGAGATCAATAAAAACAGGATCCGATCTTTGCAGCCTCCGCGGACACTGCGTTGACGTTTTATTGAAGTCCCGTGTTAGAATGGCGCCGCAACCCTCAAAGGAGAGCAGCCATGAAACGTCGCGAATTCCTGAAACAATCCGCCGCCGGAGCCGCGGCGTTTTCATTGATAGGTCGGGAAACCCTGCACCCGGCACAAGCCCAGGCGACCGCCAAGGTCGCCCTGGTGAAGACCCAGGATAGGACCAAGGGTGTTCCGGCTGCCATGAAATTGCTCTCATTTCCTTCACCCAAAGGGAAGAAGGTTCTGATCAAGCCCAATTTCAACACAGCCCATCCCGCACCCGGCTCGACGCATAACGACACGTTGCGCCAGCTCGTCATGGAAATGAAAGCGCGCGGCGCCGCGAAGATCACCATCGGCGAGCGGAGTGGCCCTCCGGCGACCAAGTCGGTGATCGAAGCCAAGGGGATTCCGGCGCTGGCAGAGGAACTCGGCTTTGATGTGATCAATTTCGAAGACCTCCCACCGGACGGTTGGGTTCATCTCAATCCGCCGGGCAATCATTGGCAGAACGGTTTCGACGTCGCCCGGCCGATTACGGAGGCCGAATACCTCCTCTGGACCTGCTGCCTGAAAACCCACGGCGCCGGTGGCATTCACAGCCTGTCGATAAAGCTCGCCGTGGGTACCACCAACAAGAGCCTGATGGGCGAACTCCATCGAGCCCGCCAGACCCACATGCGGCGCATGATCGCCGAGATCCACCAGGCCTTCACGCCGCAGCTCATCGTCCTGGATGGGATCGACGCATTCGTCGACGGCGGCCCATCCCAAGGCACGCTGGTCAGGGCCGGAGTTATGATCGCAGGAACGGACCGCATCGCTGTCGATGCTGTCGGCCTGGCGGTCCTCAAGCAGCTGGGTTCGAATGACGCGATCATGTCGACGAAGATTTTCGAGCAGGAGCAGATTCAACGCGCGGTCGAGCTGGGCTTGGGCGTCGCGAAGCCCGATCAGATCGAGATCGTCACCGGAGACGCGGACAGTCGCGCCTACGCCGACACTCTCAAAGGGATCCTGACCCAGGGTTAGCCTGAATTATTCACGAAGCCGAACCGCACACCCGTGAAAGGCGACAAGATTGGACGCGGATAAACGCAGGCAGGAGCTTTTGCACGCCGACCAATATCGAACCGTCGGCTGCGGTCCGCGTTCTTCCGCGTCCAAGACTGCATTTTGGTCGCACATTTATGAATGATCCGGGTCAGACGGATTCTTCGGCAAAAACTCACTCGGAGGCAAGAGTATGAAACGAGTACTTCTTGGTGTGCCGCGTGTGATCCTGGCTGTGCTTGCGCTGGGCCTTTGTCTGGTGTCGGCGCAGGATCTGAAACCGATCCAGCTGCCGAAGCCGCAGACCGACGGCGGCCGGCCATTGATGCAGGCACTCAAGAACCGGAAGACCAGCCGGGAATTCAGCACCGAAAAGCTGCCGCCGCAGATCCTCTCCAACCTGCTCTGGGCGGCGTTCGGGATCAACCGGCCCACCGGGCAGCGGACCGCGCCGTCCGCTGTAAACTGGCAGGAAATCGATATTTATGTTGCGCTATCCGAGGGCCTGTTCCTTTACGATGCCAAGGCCGACGCTTTGCAGCCCATACTGGCAGAGGACGTCAGAGCTGCCACGGGCGTTCAGGCATACGCGAAGGACGCGCCCGTGAACCTGATCTATGTTGCGGATCTGGACAAGCCCGGCAGGGTGCCGGAAACGGAAAAGGAGTTCTGGTCCGCCGCCGACGTCGGTTTCATTTCGCAGAACGTCTACCTGTACTGTGCCTCGGAAGGGCTGGTGTCCGGCGTGCGGGCCATGATTGACCGGCCGGCGCTGGCAAAAATCATGAAGCTGCGGCCGAAGCAGAAGATACTGCTGGCCCAATCTGCCGGTTATCCCAAGAAGTAATCGGTGCCTCACCTGTGCCACTCAGCCGTTGTAAGAGCGGCAGATTTCGTTGAGCTGGGATGCCCCCTGCTTCCCATAAGTTGACGCAATACAGCCCGGAGCGACAGTTCGAGACTTTTCATTCACAACCAGGATCGAGGTGGTTTTCAGGCACCTGGGTGGGCGCCGGCTACCCGCGGGACCGCCCACTCTCCCTCCGCTTTTCCTGCAGCAGATCCGGACGGACGCGGGTGTATTCTTGTTCACGATATCTGGGAGGGAGAGGACACATGGCCCATCGACTCACGGCGACCATCGCACGGCGCGCGGCCGTGGCTAGCGCATCCATCCTGATCGTTGCGGTGCTGGTCTTTGCCGACAGTTACCCGCGCCAGCCCGGGGTTGACATCCGGAACTACATCTTCAAGCTCGAGCTCAAGGACGACACCAACACGATCGCCGGCGAAACAGGAATCGAAGTGCTGTTCAAGGCTGGCGGCGTGATGGAGCTTTCGCTCGACTTGATCGGCAAATCCGCGGACGGCAAGACCGGCATGACCGTGAGCGGGGTCAGGAGCGATGGTCAGGCGCTCGTCTTCAAGCACGAGAACAACCGTCTTCAGATCAATCTGGGCACAGCCGCACAGGCAGGCGAGCGGCGCCGGATCATCGTCAATTACTCCGGCATCCCGGCCGACGGCCTGATCATCGGTCCGAACAAGAACAAGGAACGTGCTTTCTTCGGTGACAATTTCCCCGATCGCTGCCGCCATTGGCTTCCCACGATCGATCATCCGTACGACAAGGCAACTTGCGAATTTGCTATCACGGCACCAGAGGCCTACCAGGTTGTCGCGAACGGTGACCTGGTCGAGACAACCAGCCTCACGGGCAACCGCCGTCTCACACGCTACCGGGAATCGGTTCCCATCGCCACCTACTGCATGGTCATCGGCGTCGCACGTTTCGCCGTCGAAAAGATCGGCCAGGTCACGGGAGTTCCCGTCCAGAGTTGGGTCTACGCCGCGGACCGTGACGCCGGATTCTCCGATTACCGCATCGCCATGAAGCCGCTGGAATTCTTCAGCTGGCGGATCGGCCCGTTCTCTTACGAAAAACTGGCCAACGTCCAATCCAAGACCCGCTATGGCGGCATGGAAAATTCCAGCAACATCTTCTACTCTGAGAGATCCGTCAGCGGGCAGGGCCGCAACGAAGGGCTCTTCGCCCACGAGATCGCCCACCAGTGGTTCGGTGATTCCGTGACCGAGTCCGATTGGGATCACACCTGGCTGAGCGAGGGATTCGCCACCTACCTTACCCACGTCTATAACGAATATACTTACGGCCGCGACGTGATGGTCCGCGGGCTCCGCAGCGACCGCGATCGTATCATCGCGTACTTCCAAAAGAACCCGGCAGCTGCGATCGTCACGCCGGCGAATCCCAGACTCAACAACATCCTCAGCACCAACAGCTATCAGAAGGGGGGCTGGTTTCTCCATATGCTGCGCCGCCTGGTCGGCGACGAGGCATTTTGGAAGGGCATTTCGACGTACTACAAGCGCTATCAGAACGGGAATGCGCTGACCGGAGATTTCCAGGGTGTGATGGAGGAGGTGTCCGGCAGGAAGCTCGGGGATTTCTTCCGCCAGTGGGTTTACACGCCGGGCCAACCTGCGCTGAAGGGCACGTGGTCCTATGCCGGCGGCATCTTGACCGTGGAGATCCTCCAGGCACATGCGGGGGAATTGGTGTACAAGACGGCGCTGGATATCGGCATCGTTACCGAGAGGAATGCTGCACCGGCAATTCAGACCGTGCAGCTCGAACAGCGTGATCAGACATTCACTATCAAGCTCGACAAGGAGCCAGCCGATGTCGCCCTCGACCCGAACGTCTGGCTCCTGATGCAGCTCGTCGAATTCGCAAAAAAGTGAGAAAGTCCCAACGCAGAAGGCGCTGAGAAAACAATCCTGTCTTTCTCTGAGCCCTCCGCTTGGTATTTAGTCGATTCAGATATTACAGGCGCAATTCGGCATTTTGGCTCAGAAGCAATTTCTGGAGCGCCTTCACGTCCAACTTCCGGGGTGGCACCCCCTTGAGGGCGGCCAGCGCGGCCGCGCAACCCGATGCATGGCCGACCGCCATCGCCGGCGCCATTGAGCGCGCCGACTGGAATGGCCCCTGTTCGCAGGAAATGCAGCGTCCCGACAGCACCAGCCCATCCACTTTCTTGGGCACCAGCGAGCGATAAGGGATATCGAAGCCTTCGTGCTTGAAGAAATACCGCTGGCCATGATACTCGGGCATGGGATTGGAACTGATCGCGATCACATCCGGGAAATGGATCCCTTCGATTGCGTCCTTTTCGGTGACGACATACTCGCCCATGATCCTGCGCGTTTCCCTGACACCGATGGTGGTGGCCGTCTGCGCAAGATAGATCGACTCCTGCCCGGCTTTTTTCCGCAACGTCAGAACATCGTCCCACAGCTTTAATCGCGCTTCGACCTCGACGCGCGTCAAGGTCTCGACATCGAGGCCATCGCCCTGGAGACGGGGGCCCCATCGTACCACATGGTCGCCGATACGCATGCCGCCAAAAGGCCCCTTGATGGTAGAAGGCACGCCGCCAAGGCCGTACATAAGGCTCATCGCCATGCGGTCGCCAGTGGCGGCGGGGCCCATGAAAGGAGCGCCAGCCGCAGCAGCAACGTCGCCGTCACCCGTGCAGTCGATCACGGCATCCGCGGCGATGGCCTGCCGGCCCGACTTCGAATGCACGATGACTCCTGTCACCCGCGAGCCGTCGACCATGGGAGCAACCACCCAACTATGCAAGCGGAGCTTGACCCCTTCTTTCTTGAGCAGGTTCAGGCAGGCGACCTTGGCAGCTTCCGCATCGAAGGGCACCGTATAGGGGATGTCGCCCTTCCGGATATCGTGCTGGACCGTTCTTTCGTAGCTATCGATATCCGCAATACCGCCCAGCCTGACCAGTTCGGCAATGTACTCGGCAGGAATGCCCTTCACAGTCTGCAAGGCCTCCGGAGGTCGCTGGTTTCGGAAGCCGTTGTAACAGGTCATCAGCCCTGCAGTGCCATTCCCGCCCAGAAACGCGTAGCGCTCTATCAGCAGAGTGTCCGCGCCGCTGCGTGCCGCCGCAATCGCAGCGATTACGCCGCTGGGGCCGCCGCCGGCCACGACCACCTGATGGTGCGCCACGACTGGCGTCTCGAAGACTTCCCGGTAACTATTTTTCAGACCCCCGACCTTACCGGGCGCAGCGTCTTGAAATGCGGAGCAGACTCCGGCAACCGTACCTCCAAGCGCAGCCTGAACAAACACCCGACGTCCCACACCTCGCGATGATTTGGAATCCTGCCGATTGCTTTTCATAGCACTTCCCCCGACTGCGAATCACTGCATGGATGCATGAATCGATAGTTATTTGTAGCGCGTATCCGCCTGAAGAAGCAACGTCAAATGCGCGCAAACCTCAGGGCGGTCACCTCACCCACCGGGGTGCATGGAAGTAGAGCAGAGCGCCTTCAATGCATCCTAAGATCCTAGAACACGTGCCGTGACTGAGCAAGAGGCCAGGATTTTCCTCTTGCTCGGCCAGCTGATGCCGGATAAAACTTGCGGTGCACAAGCCATTCTAATCAGGAGGAGATACCGTCATGGCCTTTCTACGGAAGATCGTTCTATTCGCCACGGCTTTGTTGCCCGCCATCGGGCTGCGCGCCGAGCAGGGCATGTGGATGCCTCAGCAGATTCCGCAACTCGCCGCACAGCTACAGGCTTTGGGCTTCAAGGGGGACCCAAAGGCTTTCGCCGATCTCACGGGCCAGCCTATGGGCGCCGTTGTCTCGCTCGGTGGCTGCACCGCATCCTTGGTGTCGCCCGACGGCTTGATCGTCACGAATCATCACTGCGTCACGGGCGGTCTGCAGTACAACTCGACGCCCCAGCGCAATCTGCTCGCCGACGGTTATCTGGCAAAAACCCGCGATCAGGAATTGTCGAGTGGCCCCGGCCAGCATGTCTACGTCACGACTGCCGTCACGGAAGTGACCGAGGCCATCACCGGCAAGATTGATCCCAAGTCCACGGACCGGCAGCGCAGCGACATCATCGATCGCAGGATCAAGGAGCGCATCGCCGCCTGCGAGAAAGACGGAACGCGCTGCGGCGTGGCATCCTTCTTCGAGGGCCTCAAGTATTTCGAGATTGCTCAGCTCGACATCAAGGACGTGCGCGTGGTGTACGCGCCCGCCGAGGGGATCGGCGTGTTCGGCGGCGAAACCGACAACTGGCGCTGGCCGCGCCACACGGGCGACTGGAGTTACCTGCGCGCTTACGTCAGCAAAGACGGCAAATCAGTCCCGTATTCAAAAGACAACGTCCCCTACCGGCCAAAACACTGGCTGCAGGTTTCTTCCGAAGGGGTCAAACCGGGTGAGTTGGTCTTTGTCGTCGGCTATCCAGGTCGTACACAGCGATACCAGACCTATGCAGAGGTGAAGGAGACGGCCGAGTGGTCCTTCCCGCGTTCGATCCGCCTCGCGCAGGAACAGCTGGCGCTCATCGACAAGCTGATCGCCAGCAACAAGGAACTGGCCATCAAAGTCGCGGGACGCATCCAGAGCCTCAACAACAACCTGACCAATCAAAGGGGCATGCTCGAGGGCCTCGTGAAGGGAGGAGCGCTCGCCCAAAAGCGGACCATGGAGAATGAGCTGGCAAGCTGGATCGCAGCCGATCCCGCGCGGAAACAGAAATATGGGGATGTTCTGCCGGCGCTTCAGGCCATGCAGGCGGAAGGAGAAAAGACCCGCGAGCGGAACGCGGTTATGGGAAACCTGGCCTCGGCCTCCAATTATTTAAGTGCGGCACAAACGCTGTACCGCCTCTCTATCCAGCGGTCCAAAAAGGACCTCGATCGGGATGCCGGGTTCCAGGAGCGCGATTGGAGCCGCATACGCGAAAACCAGGATCGCATGCAGCGCACTCTGGACGCCACCGTGGACCGCGTGTTCCTGCGATGGGCGATGGGGCTGGCGGCCGCCCTTCCTGCGGAGCAGAGGATTGAGCCGCTCGACAAGATCGTCGGCCTCAGGCCGGGGATGGCAAAGCCCGAGGCGGAGAAATCCATCGACGTGTACCTCGACAAGCTCTATGCCGGCACCAAGATGGGTGATCGGGATTTCCGCCTCGGCCTGATGGAAAAGAGCACGCCCGAGCTGGTTTCCATCAAGGACTCGTTTATCTCTCTCGCCGGGACGCTGGAACTCGTCGCGGAATCGATCCGCGAGGCCGGCAAGGACCGGGCCGGCGCTGCCGCCCGCCTGCGTCCTCGTTACATGGAGGCGTTGCTGGCCAAGTCCGGCGGCCTGGTGGCACCGGATGCGAACAGTACGCTGCGTGTGACCTACGGCCAGGTCAAGGGCGTGGATGCCAAGGATGGCCTCTTCTATAAACCTCAGACGGGTCTGAAGGGCATCGTCGAGAAGCAGACCGGGGAGGGCGATTTTAACGCGCCGCGGCACCAGATCGACGTAATCAAGCAACAGCTGGCAGGCAAGATAAAAACACCCTATTTCGATGCCGCCCTCGGAGATGTGCCCGTGAACTTCCTCTCGACTGTGGATACCACGGGTGGCAACTCCGGCTCGCCGACGCTGAACGGCAAGGGCGAGCTGGTGGGTCTCCTCTTCGACGGAACCTACGAATCGGTGGCCTCGAACTTCCTGTTCGACAAGGTCAAGACGCGGTCCATCCACGTCGAAAGCCGGTACATGCTCTGGAACATGAGCGAAGTAGACGGCGCCGCCAACCTCCTTAAGGAGATGGGCATCATCAGGTAGCGCGCCAAGATGGAACCACGGAACCCAACAGGGGCACGAAAAGATCCCGTGTGTTTCGTGACTCCAAATCCGTCTGGATCAGCGAGACGGAAGTGAGAATTCAGAGGTAGTGCTCCAGGTGTTCTCGATAGTAGGTCAGAGTGCGCCTCAGCCCTTCGCACAAGGTTACTCTGGGCTCCCAGCCCAGAACAGACTTGATCCGGTTGAAGTCCGCATAGTAGTTGCCGATATCTATTTTTTTTCGCTCCGACGGGTAAGGCCGCATCATGTACTGGCCGCCGCCATTGATCTCGATGAACAGGTCAGCCAGATCTTTGAGGCTGATGATGCAGTCCCCGCCCAGATTGAACACCTGGCTGTTAGTGTCTTCGCAGGCCGCCGCAGAGAGGAGGGCATCCACCGCGTCATCAATATAGGTAAAATCACGCATCTGCTCGCCACCCCAGACCTCGAACGGTTTTCCCTGGACCAGAAGGCGGATCCAGGTGCCCAGAAAGGTCTGGCGCGAATCCTTGACCCTCATTCTGGGACCGATCGTGTTTGTCAGGCGCAGTGAACACGCACGGATGTCATAGACTCTGCTGTACAGCACGTGATACCACTCACCCGCCATTTTGTTGATGCCGTTGACATCGACAGGGCTGAGAAGATGTTTCTCATCGACGGGGAGGTATTCGGGCTTCCCATAGATCTGGCGCGTGCTGGCGAAAACGATCTTGATTCCCGCATTGTGCTTTCGGCACGCTTCCAGAATCGACAGTTGTGCCCGGCAATTGATGTCCAGATCAGTGTAGGGATCCTGCATTGAGTCTGCATGGCTTGTCTGGCCCGCCAGGTTGAAGAGCATGTCCTGCCCCTGGACCAGGTATCTCATGCTGTACTCATCCCTTACATCCGAGATGTTGACGCGCAGACGGTCCTGTATGCCGTCAATGTTGAACAGGTTGCCCCCGTATTCCGGCACGAGGCTGTCCACGAGGGTGATCCTGGCTCCGAGGTCCACGAGCCTGCGAGCGAGATTGGAGCCGATGAAGCCGAGGCCCCCAGTTATCAAGATCTGCTTGCCGTCGAATGATCTGTCGTCCATGGTCTGGGTAACCTCACTCTGGAGCGCTCTCGCGCACTCATTCATCCAATGCCTACGAGGTCTCGTCGGAGCATGCAACTAAGTCGAAACCAGTGGCGGGATTATACCGTATTCCAGGAGTACCGGCAGGAGGTGGATTATGAGACTGGCTACCAAGCTGGTCCCCAAGATCAGCACTGCCAGCGGCAAGGGATGACAGGCGAAGCCCCGGCAACGGATCGCCGCGATAGAATCACCGCCAAGACCCTTCATGGAACCGCGAAACACACGAAAGTGGTTTCGTGTGTTTCGTGGTTTGAATCAGTTTGGAAATTGGGCCATCACTGCAGCGAGCTGTGTGAGGGACTGCGTGAAGAAAAGCTCGAAACCCAGCAGCTGATAGTCGGTCGTGACTTCAACATGCCCGCCGGAGAGCGAGATCGGCTGCGTGAAAAAGCCGACCCCCGGACTCGGATAGCTTAAGAGCTTGGCGACCTTCGCATGCGGTCCGAGAGAATCCGTCATCTCAGCCACCTCGGCACCGGTACTGTCGAATACTCGGAGGGTATAGGAAATCCTGGTTCCGAATGGATTCAGTAACGCGATCCCCGTCAGGTAATTGCCCCCGGATCCGGCAGGGACTTGATGGGCGACGTGCGAAAAAAGCAGCGTTTGACTCGGAATGCTCTCGCCGGGCACCGCGGCACTCGAATGGACACCGCCGTTGTCATAGTTGAACGCGGAGAAACCTGTGATGCCGGCCTGGTCGCTCTCAACGATGACGTAGCCGGTGGTAAGGTTCGGCCCACCCGGGCTAAGCCCAAAAAGACTCGCGACCGATTCGAAAAGCTGTCCGTGGGCGCCGACGGTGCGTTGCGCGAGCGTTCCCAGAACGGAGCCGTCATTTCCATAGGCGGTGAGCGTGAGGTTGGCCGGCGTCGCAGCCGTGTTCACGACCCCCAGGGTGCTCGTGTACCCCTGATTCACCGCAAAGTGAGGGAAAAAGAGCCGTGCTTCCGTGCCCGGGACAACAGCCCGCAAGGCTGCGACCTCCGCTGTGTTGCCAAAGATTTCGAGGCCGGCAACCGGACGGTCCGAACTGACGCTGACCACACCCGAGGAAGCGGCAAAATCGGGGAAGGTAAAAAGGGTTTGCCCTTTCGGCGGCAGCACAAGCGGTTGCGTCAGCTGATCGACTTGGGCTCCAGTCACATCCAGCAAGCTCGCGTTGACTGTAGCCGCGTTGACGCCGGGATTGAAAAGCGCATAGGTCGCCTTCCCGGCCGCATCGAACTCGTGGCGCATGAACAGAAATTGGGTGGCCGTATCAGCGGAGACGTCCACACCGTCGGCTACGCGCGCAAGGTTCTGATCAAAGATCAGGAAGAACCCCGTGAGCCGCTGAGCGGCACTCTCCAGCACCCCTCCAATCTCGCCGGCCGCACGAGTAAGGCCAAAAAGCTGATACCCGAGGATCGGGATCTGGACACCCGGATTGACGACCGAAGGCGTGGTCGGATTGCTGCTGCCGGAGAGAAGCGAGCCGTTGGGACCGTAGGCAGCGAATCCCGCCGAAACCTGAGAGCCCGTGTCGTTCAGCACCGCGAATCCCGTGGTGTAGTTGTCGCCGATCGTGGAGTTGAATCCGTTGACCAGAAGAGGGTAAACAAGCGGGAAGGATGACCCCGCCTCGATCGCACCCATATCCACTATGCCGCTGCCCGGCGAGGAACCGAAGCTCGCTACGCGGAATCGCCCGTTATAATCCAGGAACGGCAGGTTCGCAGCCGCATTGGAGCCGTTGTCGATGGCCTGCGATCCGGGCGCCAGGCTGAAATCATCCGCGGCAGGATTGGCCAGCCGCGGGTCTCCTGCAATATTGTTGTTGCCCGATGCGAGGGTCCCGTCGCCGATGAGAGAGCTTTGTATGCTTCCTGCACCGAGCCCCCCCAGATCGCCGGCGACATTGGCGCTGATAATGGAATTGGCGATGGAAACTGAAGCGCCCGAGGCAAGCACGATTCCCTTGTGACTGTTTTTGTAGAACGTGTTGTTGACGATGCGCACAGCACTCGAACCGGCTACCGTAATGCCGTCCCCTACCGTGCTGTCTGTGGATCGAACCACGATATTGTTGGTCAGCAGCGCCGTCGACGTACCGTTCACCTGCAACCCCTGTACATTGTCCTCAATCAGATTGCCATCCAGCCGGATGTTCTGGCCCTGGTCGATCAGCACTCCGAAATCATTTAAGCGCATGATGTTTCTGCTCAGAGCCACGGTCGGACCCGGGCCCGGGGTGGTGCCAACGGGGGTCGTGATGATACCGGGTTCCAGCGCTATGGCCGCCCCTGCGTTCGAGGCGAAAGTATTGCCCGTGACTGTCGACATCCCATCCACGATCTGAACGCCGTCGCCGAAAGTTCCCGAGTGGCTCGCGAACGTGCTGCCGGTGAGCGTGCCCGAACAGCCCACGAGCGAGACTCCCTCGCCGACATTGGAGCTGACGGTCGAGTTTATCAGCTGCACGTTGGCGTCGATGGCATCAATCCCGTCGCTCGCGTTGTTCTGAACCGTAGAATTGCTCATGGTGAGCTGCCCGCCGTTCAGAAAAGCAACTCCCGTGCTGGCGCTTCCGGAAATCGTGGAGTACGTGATGTCGACGTCGCCGCCATTTTCCACAACAATCCCCGAAGAAGTGACGCTCGCCGCCTGGTTGGTGATGCTGCAATGATCGATGGTCACCGACAGGGGCAGGGATGAAGACGGCTGAAGGATGTCAACTCCCGTCTCACCGCCGTTGATGGTGAGGCCTTGAAGGAGGACATTTTGCAGGCCCACCACTTGAATATCGGCTAGAGATGTTGTGGACGTGCCGTCGAGGACCGGCGTCTGGCCTGCTGCAGCGCGTATGGTGATGCCGTGCAATGGCAGCCCTTGAGCGTTGGTGCTGATCGTGAGCGGCGCTGCTGAGGGCACCGAGTACGTCTGGCTGTCGGCGATTTCGATGATGTTGCCCGGGTTGGCGGCCGCTAGGGCATCGGTAAGGTTGGTGAAGATGTTTGCCCCTGTCGAGCTTTGGCTCACGGTCAGGATGCGCGTGGGATCCGGCAGGTAGATTCCGGCCCAGTATGGAATCGCGTAGTTCGCGGAGGTCTGCGCGCTTCGAATCGTAATGAATCCCTGAAATCCTCCTGTCAGGGGGGCTGCCGCCTGAATCGAGACGTCGACACTCGTGCTCCCGCCGGGTGGAACCGAACCTGTACTCGTCAAACTCAGGCTGATCGCAGGGCCTGGGATGAGCGGTTGAACTGAGAGCGTGTATTGATCCGTGCCTCCGGTGACGTTGGTGATGCCGAGTGTTTGTGTCAGTGAGATGCTGCCTGCGTAGGACTGTACGCCGAAGTTCAGGTTGGTCGGAGAGAAAATGGCGCCGGCGGCTGAAGCATTTCCCATGTTGAGCAGGCCGTTTCCTGCCTGCACTATGGTGGCCGGGGTCGTACCATCGATCGTGACTTGACCTGCGGTATTGGTGAGTGCAGATTTGACGCCTGCGGGGGAAAGGCTCGGGAATAACTGCATCAGCGCCGCCGCCGCACCGCTCACCATCGGCGTCGAGAAACTGGTCCCTTGACTCACGGTGAAGCGCGAAGGGTCGAAGAGGACTCCGGCCGGATTGGAGTTCTGAGCGGCCGAATAGACGTTCCAACCGACGGCCACGAGATCCGGTTTCATGCCAAAATCGGCTGCCGGTCCGCGCGAACTGTCCCTGACAAGGACCGGAAGAATGGGGGTCGGCAACTGGTTATCGGTGCTGGCGCCGATGCTGATGGTTGCACCTGGGTTGCCGGCCAGAAAGCTCTGGAGAGCCAGACCATCCGCATTGAATATCATCACGGCAGGAGTCAGGGTTCCGTTGAGTCCCCCCATCTGGAAAGTGGATTCCCCCGGGATATTGTCGTAAACGATCACCGCGCGAGCACCCGCGTTGGCGGCGTTGGTGACTTTTGAGAGGAAGGTGCAGGTACCACGCTCGATTATGCCGATCCTGCCACTCAGGCTTCCGGAGGGCAGAGCAGAGCAAGCCAGTCCGGTGCCATCCAGCAAGGCCACATCAGTCGTCGGTGTCGCCGGAATTGGCGTCGCAATTGCAGGTCCGGTCCCGTTTTCGTAAGCAAGATTCTGGAGGTTCGCCGGCACGGTACCAGGGCCGGTTACATGCAGCTGTGCCGCAAAAACGCGCGAGTCCCAAACCGCGCCCACAGCGATGGCCTCCGGAGCCGAGCCCGGAGTGCTGATCGTGTGGGTAGCGGGACCGTCATTTCCGGCCGCCAGGCATACGACCAGACCGGCAGCGATGGCATTATTGATGGCGGTGACTTCCGGATCTTCCGACGGTGGGATATAGTCCAATGCCCCCAGACTGAGATTGAGGACGTCCATACCATCGTTCACGGCGTCGTCGATTGCGGCCAAAACCGCCGCGGTCGTCGTCGTGTCATTGATACCCGGAGTGCCGAAGATTTTGTAGCTCCCCAGAAAAGCGCCGGGCGCCATCCCGGAGATTTGCGCCAGCGGAGCATTGACCAGTTTCCCCGCTGCGCAGCCGGCCACAAAGCTGCCGTGCCCGACTTCGTCGGTGGCAGTCTGCACGCGCTGTGGGTTGGCCAGCAGGCCGACGTAGTCGCGCGCCACAATCACCTTGTGATTCGTAAATGCCTGATTGCCGGCATCAAATTTGGGGTAGCCGGACGGGAGCGAACCCGGTGTCGGCGCAGTGCTGTCTGCAAACATCGGATTGCCGACATCGATCCCGGTGTCGATGAGACCGATCTTCACTCCCTGGCCCGCATTGGGGCGGCCCCCGGGGACACGGGCCCACAGCGCCGCGGCATTAAGAAGAGGGGCTGCAGCATTGAGGTTCATGCGCTGCGGCCGCGAGAAGTAGACTTTTTTCACCCCCGGCATCCGCCGCACCGCAAAATACTGCTCGACAGGGACGCGCGCGATGATGGTGTTCATCACCAGATCCGTAGCGCGTTGAACCTGCACTCCGTTCAGGGCGCGCAATCTGTCCATCATGAGGCTCTGTGCACGCGCCAGCCGAGTCCGATAAGTCACCGCTTGCGGGGAGTCAAATTTTACTCTCCCGCCCTGCCCGGCGCCTGCCGGAACAATCGCGCCGCGCGCGGCCGGTGCCGCCATCGTCTGAGCTGCCGGGGGATCTGTCAACTCGACGATCAGCTGCAGATCCCTGGTTCCGGGAATCGCATGGCGCAACAGAGACTGCATGGGTGCCGGGCCCTGGGGCCGTGCGTGCGGCAGACTTGCCGGCGGCAGAGAGGCCTGCGGCGGTCCATACGCATGCACGGTGAGGGCCAGAAAAGCAGGCAACGTAAGGCGAAACAAGATGCGGGCTGTGTGTTTACGCATGATTCCTCCCCCTGCAATCAGGCGTCACAGACAATAAACACAATAATTCTAGCGCAGCCCGGTTCTTAGGCCAGTTTGAGTATTCCAATGCAGCTGATTCAACGAAACAGACACCCATATGCAAAACCTCCCTGCGATACAACGCTCCACCCGCATCTTTGACGCAGATTGGGTCCAAAAGGATCAGTTTTCCCGGGATAAGAAACCTCTCGTCGGAAAGCGCCGGCTCGTCATATTATTGAGCGTTTGCACAGGAGGATGTGGAGATGAACCAGACGGTCATTCATGAGGTGGGTCTCCGGGACGGGCTTCAGATGGAGCAGCAGACCGTTCCGATGGAACAGAAAATAGCGTGGATCGAAGAATTCATGGCCGCGGGCGTCGACATTATCCAGATCGGGTCTTTTGTCCATCCAGCCAAAGTTCCCCAGATGGCTGACACCGACAAGCTCTTCACCCATTTCTCGGAAGCGGGCCGGAAGCCTGAGCGGGTGATCCTTTCGGGGCTGGTGCTCAACGAGAAGGGGCTCGAACGCGGATCCGCATGCAATGTCGATATGTTCTGCATGGGCGTCTCCGCCAGTGAAACGCACAGCCGGAAGAACACGGGCATGCCGATCGCCGAAGCAGCCGGCCGCATTATTGCCATGGCCGGACGGGCTCTCGCCGCGCACAAAAGGGTCCAGGTGTCGGTTCAATCCGCCTTCGGATGCGGCTACGAGGGGCCGGTGCCGGAAGAACGGGTGCTCGGGCTCGTGGAGCGGTTCATCGGCAACGGCATCCGAAACATCAGCCTGGCGGATACGGCCGGCCACGCGGTGCCGGATCAGGTGGAGCGCATGTTCGAAAGGATCTTTAAACTCGACTCCCGGCTGGAGTGCACTTGTCACTTCCACAACACGTATGGGCTGGGACTGGCAAACTGCTATGCGGCAATGAGGGTCGGGGTAAAGTACTTCGAGTCCTCGGTTGCGGGCCTGGGCGGCTGTCCGTTCACCAAAGTCGCCGGTGGCAACGTGTGCACTGAAGACCTGGTTCACTACCTGCAACGCATCGGGCAGCGCCGCGACGTTGAACTCAGCAGGCTCATTGGGATAGCCCGCGGCGTGAGCGCCTTCTTCGGGAGGGAAATGCCGGGGATGGTCTACAAGGCAGGCCCGATCCAGACTCACCCGCAATAGCGGCGGCATCCGAGGCCACATGTTCGAACCTTCGATTGTGGATTCTGGATTTCAAAAACCTGATCATTTGAAGTTTATTTCTGACTTCATTGTGTTCAATCCAAAATCTAAAATCCAAAATCGCAATGATTCGCAATTCAGAATCCAAATATCATGCAGGGGAGAGGCAAATGAAATTACTTGATGGGATCCGCGTTCTGGATCTGACCAACGTCCTGTCCGGTCCGTTTGCTACCTTACATCTCGCCCTGATCGGCGCGGAGGTGATCAAAGTCGAACCTCCCGGCTCCGGCGACCTGGCGCGCAAACTGGGTAACGTGCCGAAGCTGAATGCCGAGTTGATGGGAACCAGTTTTCTCGCTCAGAATGCCAACAAGAAGTCTCTGACATTGAACCTCAAACACCCGGCAGCGCGCGAAATTTTCAAAAAGCTGACGCGGGACACCGACGTGATCGTGGAGAATTTCCGGCCTGGGGTAATGAAGCGTCTCGGCTTAGCATATGAGGCGCTGCGTGAGATCAATCCCAGGCTCATTTACTGCGCCATCTCCGGATTCGGCCAGACCGGGCCCGACGCAATGAAACCGGCCTATGATCAGATCATCCAGGGCCTGAGCGGCACGATGGCGGTTAATGGCGATGAACGCCTCAATCCGCTCCGAACTGGTTTCCCGGTGTGCGACACCGTGGGCGGCCTCAATGCCGCCTTCGCGATCCTGGCAGCTCTGTATCACCGCGAGAGGACGGGTGAAGGTCAGTTCATCGACGTGGCTCTGCTCGATACCATCATGCCGCTGATGGGATGGGTCGCCGCCAATCTGCTGATCGGCCATCAGCAGCCGGTCCTGATGGGGAACGACAATTTTACCGCAGCGCCGTCAGGCACCTTCGCCACCAGGAACGGTTACATCAACATCGCCGCCAACAAACAGGAACAGTGGGAAGCGTTGGCAGACGTCCTTGGCCTGCCGGAGCTGAAAACCGATCCCCGTTTCCAGGAGCGGGACGCGCGCAAAAAAAATCGCAAGGCCCTGACGCCGTTGATCGAGGCAAAATTGAAAGAGAAAAACACGGACGACTGGGTCGAGATGCTCAACCGGAACGATGTTCCTTCGGGAGCGATCCTCGGGCTCGAGGAAGCTCTCAACCAGGAGCAGATCAAGCATCGGAAAACGCTGCAGACAATCCAGGCCGAGGGGATAGGGGAACTGCAGCTGTTCAACCTAACGGCTCATTTCGAAAAAACTCCCGCCAGCCTGGACTCTCCTCCGCCCAGACTCTCCGCTCATACGGGGGAGATCCTGCAACGTCTCGGATATACGGAGGCACAGATCCAGGAACTCCGCCGGGAGCAGGCGATTTAATGGTCGCACGGGCAGGTTCCAAGGAGCCGGAAGTCAGAGGCGAGGAGTCAAAATGAAGCTGATTGCCGAAGTGGGTTTTCTTCTGACTGCCGGCTCCTGGATTATTTGCCCGGGATGAACCTCGAGCAGGGTATTGATCATCTCAATCACCTTCTGGGTTGTCATGTTCCGTGCGAGATCAGCGGACACGAAGAGATGCTTCCTCTCAGGAGGGTAGGCTGAAAATGCTGTTTTACGGCGCGATCATGTTTCTGAGCGCCTTCTTGCTCTTCCTGGTCCAACCCCTCATCGGCAAATACATCCTCCCCTGGTTTGGCGGCACACCGGCTGTCTGGACCACCCGCATGTTGTTCTTCCAGGCCCTGCTGCTCGGAGGGTATAGTTACGCCCACGCAGTCGCCAGCCGGCTGCGTCCGCGCCGGCAGGCAATGATGCATCTCTTCCTGCTGGCAATCCTCAGCTATCCATTTCTGATCGAGCCCTCGCTGAGCCTGAGCCGGCAGGCTTCGCTCTGGTCCTGGGTCTACGCTCTGTTCGGCCTCCTGCGCAGGTGAAACTGGATCTATAGCAATCCCCCAGGCTTGCCGAAGAGTAAGACAGTACTTGGACTAATACCTCTACTCGGTGCATCCGGAGCAGAAAGTCTGACACCCGAATACTGCACGGGGGTTTCTCAAATATGCAGGTAGCGCAGAACGACAAGACGCCCAAACCAAAGCGGGAATCGGCCGAACCGATCGTCTGCCACCACTGCCGCGCCGAAGTCCCCAACGGATCCCGCTTCTGCAACATGTGCGGTGCTCATCTGCTCCGAAGGGTCCCTCGCATCGTCCCCAACAATGCGCACGTGAGCGAGATCTCGACAAAAACGGCAGAAAATGCCCCGCGCAACCCCATGAAGGATTCCGCATCCCAGAAGGCGAAGGAATCGCCAAGCCCGGCAAGCCACTCCCAGGGCAGCGGTCTTTCCAACCGCGACGTCCATCTCAAGCGGTGGCTTGAGATAATCCAGGGACGTCAGAACATTCCCGCCTTTTCGCATCACATCCTGGAAGTCATGGGGATGATTGGGAACGACGAAGCCTCCTTCCGCCACCTGACGAACACCATTCTCCATGACTACAGCCTGACGCTGGCAGTTCTTCGCCTCGCGAATTCGGCCTACTACAATCGCTCAGGAAAGCCGGTCTGCAGCGTGGCCCGGGCCGTGACGCTGATGGGCATCGAGTCGATCAAGCGCGTCGCGGGCGGACTCATGCTGCTCGAGAACTATGAAAAGCGGCCTGCGGGTCTGAAGGAACTCCTGCTGCTGTCTTTGCTGACGGCCAGCCACTCTTCCCAGGCCGCAAGGCACCTGCACATGCCGGACTCAGAGCAAGCCTACCTGTGCGGAATGTTCCGCAACCTGGGCGAGATCCTGGTCGTCCTATATTTCCCCGAGGCATATGAGAAAATCCTGCGGGAAATCCAGGATAACAAGCTGACCGTGCACGAAGCCTGCATAAAGGTCATGGAGTTCCCCTATGAGGATCTTGGGCGTGCCGTGGCCAACAGTTGGAATCTGCCGGGAACAGTCAGTCGCGCGATGGATCCGTCCAATCCGCTCAGCTCCGGCAAACAGACCGACGATGAGAGACTGAAAACCGTCGTGGCCTTCAGCCACGAGTTGACCCATTGCGTCTATCGCCGCCCACCAGAGGACAGAACTCAGGCGATCGATAATCTGCTCGAGAAATACAGCTCTATCGCGGACCTGAGCCGGAAGATAGTTGAAGAAGTGCTTGACGAGGCCGTCACCGAGACCAAGGACATATTCACCGTGGCCGGGGTTCCGTTCAACGATCTTCATCTCCGTCGCCAGTTTCAGCTTGCACTATCCGGCGGAGAAGGAGCGCAAGGCACCGGCAGTGCTGCTCTTGCCGCAGTCACGGTGGGCGTCGGGCCCGCGGCGGCGCATGCTGCCGCACCGCAGCCCAGTTGTGACGAGAATCTGCTCGACCAGCTGGTAGCCGAAGTCAAGGCTGCGGTGGAACCCGTTAATAATCCCAAGTTGAACGAAGTTCTGATGATGGCTCTGGAAGCCTGTCACAGGGGCGCCGGCTTCGATCGCGTTTTCTTCTGTCTGGCCACACCGGATCGCTCCATGGTGCGAGGCCGGCTGGGCCTGGGTCCCGCCATCGATGATGTCATCGAGCACCTTCACATCCCGTTGTCCGGACACCAGGAATCCCTTACGCTGGCGCTGCTGACCAAGCGGGATATCTTCATCGATACGCAGCACGATGACCGCTATCAGGACTCCCAAATCGTGCGGGCACTCGGGGCCTGCAGCTTCGGGCTCTATCCGGTCGTTGTTGAGAACGTGGTGGTAGGCTGCCTGTATTTCGACCGGCTGGCCCCGAACGCACCTCCGTCGCAGAAAATCCTCGATACTTTGGGGCAGCTGCGCGATGTGCTCGCCGAATTGATCCGGCGCACGCGTGCACACACCTGATCGCCTCGGCCGTTTCGGGATCAGGAGACGTTAATCAGAAGGATTCCGAATTGTCTGGGAAGCGACCAGAAGAGCATCCTGGCATCATCCTCTGTCATCCATATTTCCAGGGACTCGCGGTAAGCAGAATTTCGCCCCATAAGGACGTGCCGCGCCCAATCGCGGGCCTGGCGGTAACTGCCCACAATCCAGCGCGTGAAACGGGTGCGGGATTGCTCCGACGGCAAGGAACGGATTTCCAGCGCCTGGTCCCCTTTGCAGATCAAATCGAAGTCTGAGGGCATCCGCTTCGGTCCCCAGGGCTCGCGCGTAGCGACCGACGAGGTGGTCGCCTCTCCCGATCCGGGCACAACCCGGGCTCGGGTCGTGGTTTGCAGGGGCCTGGCTTCGGTCTCCATCCAGGTCTGCGCCATGAACGGGGAGCCGCCGGTCCACCGGATCTTCGTGATTGCGAAGCTGCGAAGGCTGTGTCCCTGGACCTTGAGATCAATCTTCCGGTTCGCGAAGTCTACCGCGAGGTAGGGCGCCGGGGACTTGGCCAGTGAGAGTTCGGCGGTCAGGACCTGCTCTTGCCTGCTGAGCGTTGCGATCTTTCCACGCAGCTCCTGCTCTTCCGACAAACCCCGGCTGGTTTGTTGAGTCTGTGGTGAGCGGCAGGATGGGACGGCCAATGCGGCAAGAACCGCAGCCGACGCCAGAATGAGAGCCCCGGTCCTGCCGGGGGCGCGCGAACGTGTGGTCGTCGTGCACCGTCTCATTGGCATTCAATAGATCCAGATCGGGGTGCCAGGCTGCGCGGCCGCATAGAGCTTCTTCAGAGTGCCGTCGTCCACGCGTATGCAACCATGCGTCACATTGGCCCCCAGCAGACGGGTATAGAGGGTGCCATGGATGAAAAAACCATTACCGAAAGCAATGGCGTAATCTCCAAGCACATTAGCCGTGGCGCGCTGAGAGCGGTCTTTGGGGATGGGCTCCCCTTCCTCGATGTAGGACCAGTCCGGCCGATACCACACAGGGTTTGCCACTTTGCCAACCACCCGGAAATGCCCTCGCGGCGTGTCGAAGGTCCACGATCGCTTGCCGGAGGCGTCGGCCAATTCCATGCCGTTGCCCGTGGAGCACGTCCCCTGGACAATTATGCGCGCGCCCAGCATCAGTGTGATCCGACTTCGGGCCGTGTCAACCAGGATCACCGGCCCTCCCGGATACAGATGGCTTTCCACCGCCTCCAGCCTGCGCACCTTGTTTTCGAGGGCGCGTGCCTGGCTGCGCAACTCATTCAGATCCGCGCGCCTGACGACACCGGTGCCATTCCTCTGTGCATCAGCCTGCGCGTTGGTAACGGTCTTGGAGGAAAGGCAGGCCTGCATCAAGACCGCCCAGAGCAGGCATAATAAAAAGGCCCAGGTCGAGCGGCTTAATCTCCTAAAATCCATAATCCCAACCCTCGGCGCGGTACCGACCGATTCTACACCCCTTCAAACCCGCCTATCAGCTTATCGACAGGATCACCTCACACGACCCGGGTTTCCGGTATTGGACAAAGGCAAATCAAACCCAAGATCCCCAATCCAAGATCCCCGGACTTCCCCCCTACAGCTTGCCGCCTATCGTGCTGGTGCCCACGATCGTGACCGGCATGCCGACGTAGGCCCGCTTGTACAGGTCGGCCATGTCAGCGTTCTCCAGCGACACGCAGCCGTCCGTCCAGTCCGAGTTGAGCCGGCCGCCTCCATGAATTTCTATGGTGCCGCCGATCCTCGCGCGCGGCGCGATCTCCCCCCTCTTCTTCATGGAGTCGAAGCGCTGCCAGTCGGCAGCATTGGGGTAATCCAGAAGAAGAGCAAAGCCGAAGCTGCTTGAAGGCAACTTCCGCTTGATTCTGTACTCCCCCTCGGGGGTGGAAGCGTCGTGCTCCTGCACCTTCATCCGATACCAGTTCCGGCTCAAGTTTGCAACATATGCCTTCTCGACACGTCCGTCCGCCAGCAGCAGGCAGTGATGTTCCAGCTTGTCCACCAGGATGGCAGAACGGCCGGTTTGCCGGGTCCAGCGCAGCAGATCCTGCGCCTGCTTCTCCCACAGCGCGCGACGCTGGGTATCGCCGTAACGGGCCAGCTCAGCTGCCACGAAGTTCTCGCTCTGTGCCCAAGCCGCGCGCGCGTGCAGTGTGGCGTTGAGTGCCGACTCTGTCTGTCCCAGCGCGGCGAGATTCCGGGCCGCCTCCAAGCGTGTCCGGGCCTGGGACTGGGAGTAATTTCGGATCTCGAACTTCGCGCCCTCCTTCCCAAGCTTATTGTCGTTGCCGAGTTCGACCTCCAGAGTTTTCAATGCAATGTCGAGCCGCGCCTTCAGTTCCTGGAATCGTAACGCCTCGCCCATGCGAATCCGCACTGCGGCCAGCGAGGCACTCCACAGCCGCTGAACACAAGGGGAGTAATTGCGGCGAATGACCCATGCGTCGCCGGCAGCGGAGAGACACCGTTTCGCTTCATCGACCTGTGCGGCCAGGGCTTGGAGCTCTTTTCCAAAAGCATAGGCGCCCGGCCCGGTCCGGCAGTCGGCCGCCAGCATGTCCACGTAAGCCTCGAGTTGCCAGGGGCGGGCGCGCACAGCCGCATTCATCCACAGCTCATACGTCCCCACCCCTGATACCAGGACCAGGATGGCCGCCGAAAAGCCCACGATCCTTCGTTTCTTCAAGAACGCCATTTACCTTCCTGGAACGGCGACTGGTTTACTTGCGTCCCTTTATCTTCGCTTTGGCAGCGGCGACCTGGTCGATGATTCCGCTTGCCTTAGTCTTGGCAGCGTTCGCCTGGGCCAGAGCATCCATGAACTTCTCCTGGGACATCGCCTGGCTGGCCGCGGTCACGGCTTCCCCGGCGCTCTTCAGATCAGACTGCATCGCTTCCAACTCGGCCTTTGTGTCCTTCCCCTTGGGAGCAGTGGCCAGAGCCTTCTTTGCTTCATCGAGCATCGGTGTCAGAGAAGCAATCAAAGCTTCGGCATCCGCCTTGGTCTTGGCTTTGTTGGTCTGGGCGTCCGTCAAAGCTTTGGCCGCCTTGTCCTTGGCCTGCTTCAGCAGATCCGAAGCCGCCTTGTAGTCGCGGGAAAGGGCGAACTTGTCGTCCTGTACCTGTACTTCTGCCGTCGCCTTGGCCATTGTGTCTGTCGCATCACGGAGGCCGTCAGGGGCGTAGGTTCGAACATCATCGGTCTGTGCCGCCTGAAGGGCGGTCTGGGTGGCAGCAATCTCTTCCTTGGGCGCGGACGCACAGGCGAAGAAAAGCAGGGCTGCTGCCAGGGACAGTGCCACGATCAAACCCAATCTCATCGTTACCTTGTTCATAGTTACTCCTCGAGGTTAGAGATGGCAATCTCTAGAGTTGAAAACATTAGCAATCACACAGGATTAACCCGTAACTGCCATAGCAACTCCTGTACCAGTCGGCAGGCAGCAGGGTCTTGTTACATCCCGTGTGAGACAACACGGCCATATCTAACTGTAGCAACCATACTTATATAATCATACCGCGAACGGTACGGGGCAAGCATCATTGACTTGCAAACTTCCGGCAGCGCCGCAGTTCCCCATAACTCTGCAGTTTTTGCATATCCCAGAAAGAATTCGTGATATCCTGTTTTGATATTCACCTGTGAAGAAGGGCACATTATGGAGGATCGAGTGCCGGCACTACTGAATCAAAAGCTTAAGGAAAGTCGTCCCCTGCCCAGGATTTTCCTATGGACTCTACTTATCGTTTTCAATGCCCTCCTTTGGCTCTTGCTGCTCCTTTTCCACTGGGAAATCTCGCTCCGCTCGCGCGAGATCAATTACTTCGGCACGCAGTTATTCCCGGTTCAGCCCCATGGTGTGCCGCTGTGGGTGATCTACACCGTCTGCGCCCTGCTGACGCTGGCCAGCGCCACGGCGATCCTGCGTGACCGCAGCAACACGGCGGCAAGGGAGAGGATCCGGAACCTGCTGTTTCAGATTCTGGAAAGCCTGGAGATCGGGGTAGTCGTGCTCGATGACAAGGATCTCCTCACAATGGCAAATGATGCTGCACGCCGGCTCCTGCCGGAGATTCCTCCCGGCCACGGGAGCCTGGATATATTGGAAGTGCTGCAAAGCCGCCCGCAATTGCGGGAAATAGTGAAGGCCGCGACCAAGCAGAGGGACTATGTGCAGGAAGTCGAGCACGACCTCGGCACGCAGGGCGACCCCTGGCCGATCAGGGTAACGACCCTGCCCCTCCGTGATCCGCAGAAACGCACTACCGGGACCCTCCTCCTGGTGCACGACGTTCGGGAAGTCATGCGCATGGAACGGCAGATGAGGACTGCAGAGCGCCTATCTGCGCTGGGAACGCTGGCGGCCGCCATGGCGCATGAAATCCGCAATCCGCTGGAGGCGATGAACCTGAATCTGGTTCTGCTCGAACGCAAGCTGGCGGGACTCAAGCCCTCGGCCCAGGAAGGTGAACAGGCCGGCAGGTATATGAAAATCCTCGAGTCGGAGATCTCCAGACTCGCCGGGATTGTGGAGAACTTCCTCTCCTTCGCTCGTCCCAGCGACCCCCCCACATCGGAGGTCCGGCTGGACGTCATATTCCGCCAGATCGTCGACCTGCTGGCAAATCAAGCCCAATCGCGAAAGGTCGGGCTCGATCTTTCGATCCAAGGCTCTCCTGTCGTGGTGGGGTCCGAGGACCAGCTCAAGCAGGCTTTCCTCAACCTCGTGATCAACAGCCTGGAGGCAATGCCTCGCGGCGGTGCTCTCCGCATCCGCGTCGAACCTTCCCGGCAGCAAGGCTCGGGCGTAGCCGCTGACCTGGCCGTCGTGCGCATCCAGGACACCGGGGTGGGCATCCCGCAGGAGCAACTGACGCGGCTGTTCGATCCCTTCTTCACCACCCGGCCCAGGGGGACCGGTCTCGGCTTGACGATCGTGCACCGCGTGATCCATGAACACAACGGGCGCATCCACGTCGCGAGCGTCCCGGGTGAAGGCTCGACCTTCACGGTCGAGCTGCCGCTTCTTGATCCCGCAAACCAAAGGAAGGCAACAGCCCATGGCTAAGCTTCCTGCAAAGGTCCTGGTGGTTGACGATGAAATCAACATCCGCGAAGCCATGGCCGCCATTCTTGGAGACGACGGTTACGAGGTAAATACCGCGGCCTCCGTCGAGCAGGCGGTCGCAGCACTCTCCGGCGATCACTTCCAGGTCGTCGTGTCGGACATGCGCATGGAAGGCGACTCCGGTCTCGCCCTGCTGCGCTGGATCCGCGCGAACTGCCCCGAAACCGAGCTGATCCTCCTCACTGCCTACGGCAGTGTCGAGGGTGCCGTGGAAGCAATGAAACTCGGGGCCTACGACTACCTCTGTAAGCCGGTCGATCGCCGCCGCCTTTCGCTGCTGATCGAGAAGGCCCTCGAGAAACAGCGCCTTTCCATGGAAAACCTTCGCCTGCGCCGGCGGCTGAGCGTCAAAGAGGAGTTTTCCAACATCATCGGCAACAGCGGCCGGATCCGCCAGATTTTCAAGGTCATCTCAGAGGTGGCGCCGACCAACGCCACGGTGCTCATCTCGGGAGAGAGCGGCACGGGGAAGGAACTCGTGGCCCGCGCCATCCACAGCCGCAGCAACCGCCGCGACGGGCCGTTCGTGACCCTCAATTGCGGCGCACTGCCGGACACTCTGCTCGAGAGCGAACTGTTCGGCTACGAAAAGGGAGCCTTCACCGGCGCGGCGGCCATGAAAATGGGGCGCATCGAAATGGCATCCGGCGGCACGCTCTTCCTCGACGAGGTCGGCGACATGACGCCGAAAACGCAGGTGGACCTGCTGCGCGTGCTGCAGGAACGCGAGCTCAGAAGACTGGGGGGCACCAACGTCATAAAGGTCGACGTGCGCTTCATCGCCGCAACTAACAAGGAACTGGCCGCCGAGATCGCGGAAAAACGCTTCCGCGAGGACCTCTATTACCGCCTCAACGTCGTTCCGATCGCCATGCCGGCCCTGCGCGACCGGAAGGATGATATTCCCGTGTTGGTGCAGGCCTTCCTGGAGGAATTCTGCCGGCTCCATCAAAAGGAGCTGAAGAGGATCGCGGACCGCACCATGGATCTGATGCTCCACCACACCTGGCCGGGAAATGTGAGGGAGTTGCGCAATGTCGTAGAGCGCATGGTACTGCTGGCACGCACCGACATACTCGAACCGCGAGATCTTCCCAGCCCGATCAATCGCGACCAGGATAGCCGCCCGGAAATCACGATTCCGCTGGACCAGCCGCTCGAAGAGATCGAAAAAACGGTGATCCGCAACGTCTTTTCCCGGATTACCCGCAACCGCCGCGTAGCCGCCCAGTCTCTCGGGATCAGCCTGCGCGCCCTTCATTACAAGATCCGGAGATTCCAGCTCGACAAGAAGTAACAGCGGCCACTGCAATACCTGCATCCATTGGTTGAGGCTAATGTCGTGTTACCCCCAGCAAGTCAATCACTTAATCGTATGTTGTTTATCCGCGGGCCGACACTGCAATAATTGCAGAGCGGCAGGATCGGCTGCGAACGGAACAGCGTGGCCGCATCCAATAAATCTCAACCGTATGGTTGGAAAGTCCGACAGGCGCCTGGGCGCACACTAGGACGCGTGAAAATGGCAATGTATCGCCGTGCCTCTTCAGTCATGGCTCGGGAGCGGTATCGGTATCGCAGTCGCAATCGCTATCGGCTTTGGCCGGCTAAAGGTTCCGATGGCGATTGCGACTGCGATGGCGACGCCGATGCCGATACCGATCGCGACTACCTGTTTTCGGAACGGCAGCACAAAAAGAGCACCTGCCCTGTCCCGCTTCCATTACGGTGCAAATTTCCCCCTTGCCCACACGGGACTCTGCATATATAAAACCTACCGATTGATTGGCGGTTTCACCCGGTTTAACGCAATTTGAGGAAGGATTCTCACCTCGTGATTCTGGGTTTGGGAATTGATATTCTGGAAACCAGCCGCATCGCGCGGGAGCTTTCCCAGGGCGAATGGCTGGGGGAGGATGGCATTTTCACGGCCGGGGAAATTGACTACTGCAGCTCTGCCGGGATGCCGGCGCGCCGGTACGCTGCCTGTTTTGCAGCCAAGGAGGCCACCCTGAAAGCCCTGGGCGTTCAGGTCCCCGATCTGGCGATGTTCCGTGAAGTTGAGGTGGGGCCTGGAAGTGACCGCAGCTGCAAGGTAACGTTATACGACCGCCTGAAAGGGGAATCCGAGCGCTTGGGCGTGCGACGCATCAGACTCTCCATCACTCATGATGCCAATCAGAGCGCCGCGATCGTCATCCTGGAAGCTTGAACATCAACGGAGCAAAATACGACATGCCTAAAAGCAATTATCCTTCATATCAGGATCTCACCAAAAACTTCGATTGGTCTATTTCCGAGCGGGAGTTGGGCTATAAGAAGGGCGACAACCTCAACATCGGCTGGATGTGCAGCGACCGCATCTGCAAAATGGGCCTGGCAGAGAAGCCGGCTCTGATCTGGGAAGATCATCAGGGCAACGAGAAGCGGTTCACCTACGATGACATCCGTGTGCTCTCCAACACCATAGCCAAATTCCTCGCCGGGCTGGGAATCCAGGCGGGCGAACGGGTCTGCCTGTTCATGGACCGCGTACCCGAACTTTATATCGGGTTTCTCGGCATCCTGAAAACAGGCGCCGTAGCACAACCCCTGTTTTCCGCCTTCGGCGACGAATCGCTCTTCGTGCGGCTCGCCAACGCCCAGACGACGGCAATCATCACCCAGAAAAGGCACGTTCTCAAGGTGCGCAAGATCCGCAATCAGCTGCCCGACCTGCAGCACATCATCGTGGTGGACGCCGGCGAGGCGCCGCTCCAGGAACGGGAAATATCTTTCCAGATGGGAAAGATGCCGCGGATTGAGAATTTCACCGTCTATCCGACGAAGGCGGAAACCCCGTCCGTTCTTCATTACACCTCCGGAACCACAGGCCAGCCCAAAGGGGCACAACACGTTCACTATTCCATCATTTCCCAGTATCTCACCGCGAAGTGGGTACTCGACCTGCGGCCGGACGACATCTATTGGTGCAATGCCGATCCCGGTTGGGTCACCGGCACGTCCTACGGCATCATCGGTCCCTGGGCAAACGGCATCACCCAGGCGGTCCTCGATTCCGGCTTCGGCGCGGAACGCTGGTACAAGTTCATTGAAAAGCACCGCATCACAGTTTGGTATTCGGCGCCGACAGCGATCCGTCTGCTTATGAAAGAGGGGAACGAGCTCGTCAAGCAGCGCGACTTGTCGTGCCTGCGCCATCTGTGCAGTGTCGGCGAGCCGCTCAATGCCGAGGCGGTAATCTGGTCGCGCGAAGTGTTCGGCAGGGAGTTCCACGACACCTTCTGGCAGACAGAAACCGGCTGTATCGTCATTACCAACTTCCCCGGCATGCCGATCAAGCCCGGCTCCATGGGAAAGCCCTTCCCCGGGATCACTGCTACCGTGCTGAACCCGGTGACCTACGAGCCGGTGAATCAGACGGGCGCGGCGGGATTGATTGCTCTCCGGCCCGGCTGGCCGTCTCAGATCCGTTATTACTGGAACAACGAGCTGGGATTTCAGGCTAAGTTTAAAAACGGCTGGTACCTCTGTGGCGACCGGGCGTCGATCGATTCAGACGGGTACTTCTGGTTTGTGGGACGGGATGACGACGTGATCAACACGGGCGGGCATCTGGTAGGGCCGTTTGAGATCGAATCGGCCCTGCTGGAGCACCCGGCCGTCGCTGAATCGGCTGCCGTTGCCAAGCCCGACCCGGTCAATATGGAGGTGGTGAAGGCGTTTGTGACGCTCAAGCCCGGTTATGAACCCTCCGACGACCTCGAGTTGGAGATCATGAATCACATCCGCAAGCGGTTGTCGCCACTGGCAATGCCCCAGGAGATCGAGTTCATTGACGCACTGCCCAAGACCCGAAGCGGTAAAATCGTGCGCCGTGTCCTGCGCTGCAAGGAATTCAACGAGCCCGTGGGGGATCTTTCCACCATTATGAACGACTGAAGACAACGTGCCGGTGCCCAGGAATGCCGACGAACCGGGCATCGGCAAATCAATGACAATCGCAGCGCGCCGTGCTGCAACAGGGGCCCGGCCGCTCGAGCAGAATGGAGACGAGGCCGATAATGGATGAACTTACCAAAATGGTTCGCGACTATGTCGTAAGAGAATACATCGAGGAAGGGGACGACCGCGAGGTTACCGAGACCACACCGCTGATCTCAGGCGGGATTGTAGACTCATTTTCGATGGTGTCGCTGAAGCGGTTCCTCGAGAAGAAATGCAACGTCCAGATTCCCGACGCGGACGCCACTCCGGTCGCCTTTGACACCGTCCAGAGCATCGTCGCACTCGTGCGACGGTACCAGAAAAAGTAAGGCAGTCCCTGAGGACGGCGCACCGCCGTCAATGCAGTGTGCAGACCCGCCCGCCCGTCCTCAGAAGGTTGAGTTGCAGTTTGCAGGGCCCGTAAGCATCGCATTAATATAAAACCCTATCATCGAGGAGAACCATGGCCTTCAACGATGCAGTTCGCAACTGGTATCAGACCGAGATTCAGGGGATCAGAGCCGCAGGCCTGTTCAAGGATGAGCGGTACATCTGTTCGCCGCAATCGTCGGAAATCGAGGTCGAATTTCCGGTCGGCTCGGGAGTGAGAAAATGCATTAATATTTGCGCCAACAACTACCTCGGGTTGTCCAGCCACCCCGAGGTCATCAAGGCGGCGCACGCAGGACTGGAGACGCGAGGCTACGGGATGTCGTCCGTGCGCTTCATCTGTGGCACGCAGGACATCCACCGGCAGCTCGAAAACAAATTGACCGAGTTCCTCGGGACCGAGGATACCGTGCTCTTCCCGTCCTGCATGGACGCAAACGGAGGGTTCTTCGAGGCGTGCCTGAACGATCAGGACGTCATGATCGCCGACCGGCTGGTTCACGCCTCCATCGTGGACGGGATGCGCCTGTGCAAAGCGATGCAGGACAGCTTCAAACACTCGGACATGGGGCATCTGGAGGAAAAACTCCAGGAGCACCATGACAAGCGCTTCCGCATGATCATCACCGACGGCGTCTTCTCCATGGACGGCGATCTCGCCAAGATGGACGAGATCGTTGCGCTGGCGGAGAAGTACAACGCGATGGTTTTCCTGGACGATTCCCACGCCAGCGGCTTCATCGGCAAGACCGGCCGCGGGACTCACGAACATTGCGGCGTGTTCGGTCGAATCGACGTCATCACGACCACGCTGGGAAAAGGGCTGGGCGGTGCATCGGGCGGCTGCGTCAGCGGGCGACGGGAACTGGTGGAGATGTGCCGCCAGCGGGCACGCCCATTCCTGTTTTCCAACACGGTGGCTCCGGTCATCGTATCCGGAGCTCTAAAAGTGATGGACCTCATCTTCGCCAACACGGAACGCCGCGATAAGCTGGAGTGGAATGCCAAGTACTGGCGCGGGCTGCTCAAAGATGCCGGTTTTGACATCAAAGAGGGGGAAAGCCCGATCGTGCCCGTAATGCTTTACAACGCAAAACTGGCGCAGGATTTCGCCCGCGATCTGTTCGCCGAGGGGGTTTACGCTGTCGGATTCTTCTTCCCGGTGGTGCCCAAGGGACAGGCTCGCATTCGCACCCAGCTCTCCGCGGCTCACGAAAAGCATCACCTCGACAAGGCCGTTGCCGCGTTCAAGAAGGTGGGCGCCAAACTCGGAATCCTGGGACTGGGCAAGAAGGAACTCATCGAAAAGTTCGGGATGTAAACAGGAACCGACCACGGCTGGATGCGGACAAACGCCGATCACCTCCGTACCGCCGACAGTCAGATCTTTTTTATCCCACAGAGAATTCCGGGGCAAAAGGGGCATCCCGATTTTCCATTCGCCAGGCGGTCGATAGCCATTCCCGGTGGAAGAGCGGGATGCCCCCCTTTTGCCCGCCAAATATGCACGCAGCTCCGCCGTGCCGCGTTCATCCGCGCTCTGCCGGCAAGGTATGTCTCACATCTACGGAATCATATTGATGTTTCTGGCGGCATGCTCTTTTGGGGCAAGCGCCATTCTGATCAAACTGGCCTATCATTCAGGATTGCAGCCGGCGGCACTGCTGCCCCTGCAGAACCTGGTGGCGGTTGTGTGCCTGTGGCCCATGATGCTGATACCCCGCGGCCTCCCGAGACTCAAGGGGCAACAGGTGCGCGGGCTGATCTGGCAGGGACTGGCGGGAAACTTCGCCATATCGGTCTGTTACTTCTGGGCGGCACAGCGTATCGATGTGTCGCTGCTGAGCATCATCCTGTTTGCCTACCCCGGATTGGTCCTCCTCTATCAGATAGTAGTGGAAAGGCACCGGGCTGCGACCTGGGAGTTGATGGCCCTGGCTCTGGCGTTCGCCGGCGTGGTGTGCGCTGTTGACCCGTTCCATGGAGCCGCCGCCAGAGTCGACCGGCTGGGATTGATCCTGTCGGTGGGTGCCGCTGTTGCCTATGCTTTCATGAATCTCTACGGCCAAAAGCTGGCCCGGGATATGTCTTCACTGGTAATCACGACGTTCACGTCCACGGTATCGACAGTGGCGCTGATGGCAGTGCTGCCGCCAAGGCACTGGTTTACCCTGGCGTTTACGCCGGGTCAGTGGTTGTTCATCGTGGGTCTTGCACTGTTTTCGACCGTGATCCCTATGAACCTGATGTACCCCGCGATTCGAAGAATCGGAGCTTTTCATGCCTCAGTCGTCAGCATTGCCGAACTCCCCTGCATCCTGGTGCTGGCATATTTCATACTGAGCGAACGAATGAACCATTGGCAGATGCTGGGCGGAGGCATGATTCTGCTGAGCCTGGTTCTCATGCAGCCGGCGCGGGACGCGGCCGGAAGCCGCTAGCTGCGGTAGTGACTGCTTACATGCTGCGCCTGTTTTTCAACCCACGCACTACTTTGCCCGTTGAAGGGGACAGGGCCCGACGGCTGGATTTTCACTAATAATCCGGGCGGCGCCCGGGAGGGTGCGTGTCATTTGTGACCGCTTTCCGTCGTTGAGGAGTTCTGGCTACAGCGCTCAATTCTCGACCAGCAGGTCGTCGTATTCGACTTCAAAGCGCAGTTTGTGTCTGGCCTCTTCCTGGGCCAAAGCCAGGAAGGCCGTTTTCAGGGCGTCATCAGGGATGCTTTCCGCCAGATCCGTGTAGAGCTTGAAGGCCGCCTTTTCCTTCTTCATCGCCACGATCAACGCATCTCTATAGGCGAGTTGTGGATCCGGCGTCACATCCACCACATATTCCGCAATCTTCAGGTCTGCCACCGACTGGGTGGCGAAACTGAACCTGGCACCCTCCCTGATGGATTCAAGTTTGGCTTTGTGGCTCATCTCCTCTCGAGCGAAGCCCATCAGTGCCTCTTTCATTCCGGGCACTTTTGTCTGACGAGCCAGGCGGCTGTAAAAGTCGGCGGCAGCTTGTTCCTCGCCAATCGCAAAATCCAACGCTTCGTTAATTGAGGTCCAGCGTTCCACTTTATCCTCCTCGGGAAGCGATTTCTCATCCGTATCCCGCACTTTCAAACTTCTTCCGCGATTCCAATGCCTCATAGAGAACAAGGTTCGAGCCGAAGTGTGACGATGTTCCGCGTCAGTCCGGCATCACCGCCCTACGCCATGTGACCTGCGCAGTTACCAGGTATCCTAACGGATGCCCAACAGCGCCGTCAAAACTATTGTCAGAGCTGAAACCTTTTGGCGGAGATGATCACTCACTGGTCGTGCGCAGGATTTCAGCAACTTCAGAGGAGTTTGAAGGCCATGAAGAAAAAACTCATAGGATTGGCGGCGGTTGCTCTATTGGCTGGTTTGATGGTCACAACAGCCTGGGGCCAGGATTTCCAGAAGACCTACGCGTTGCCTGCGGGGGGCAGCATCAGCATTTCCAACGTATCCGGGGAAATCTCCGTAACAGGATATAACGGCGCGGTGGTGTCGGTTCAGGCGTACCGGGAAGGCCGGGACAAGGAAATGGTTCAGGTCGAGGATCTCAGCACCTCCAATCAGGTTTCGCTGAGGGCGCAATACCCGCGCGGCGCCGGCAATTACGATGCCAGTGTGCGGTTTGTCATCCAGGTCCCCAGCGGATCCAACTACAAGTATGACAAGCTTTCCACTGCCAGCGGCGACATCAGCGTCACCAACGTCGGCGGTGAGATCGGTGTGAGTACCGCCAGCGGCGAGATCACCATAAGCCAGGTTGTGGGCAGTGTGATCGCCAAGACAGCCAGCGGCGACGTGAAAATCTCGCAGGTTCACGGCAACGTGCAGGCCAACGCGGCCAGCGGCGATGTCACCGTTTTGGGAATTGCCGGCACGGTCAGCGCAAACACGGCCAGCGGGGATGTTGATGTGGAACTGAGTCGCATCGAAGGCAGCGGGGAGCTTAAGTTTTCCAGCGCCAGCGGCGACGTGACGGTAAAGGCACCTGCGCAACTGGATGCCCAGGTGCAGATGTCCACTGCCAGCGGCTCCATCCAATCCGATTTTCCCCTCACCATCGAGGATCTCGAGGGCCATGGGAAGAAAGCATACGGCACGCTAGGCTCAGGCGCGACCAAGCTGAATATATCAACGGCATCCGGCGATGTCCGGCTGGTTCGGTCTTGAGTCAGTGCCCGATTTCGCCCGTACCGCACCAAAGGGGAACAGGGCTGCGCGCGCAAGCGATTGGACTGGCTGAGGGTTGTTCGCCCAGCCGTTCGCCAGCGCGCGCGGCCCTTTTTCCACGCCGCCACCTGCCGATGGAGTCCCGCGGGCGGTGAAATCTGCCCTGAACCTGGCATGTATCTCCATGGCCGAGTCCGCGGGCCATTGGCTCAACCGTCGAGTGTCGCGAGTGAATGCACCGTCACACCTGTGACTGCCAATCACAGGTGCGTCGGAAGAATTTGTCGGCACATCAATAACTTACGGGTTGGCTGAAGATTTGCAGGATTTGCAGGCATGGGAAATGCCCCCGCAAGCCGGATCCTCTATTTCACTCACGGCCTCTTTCACCCGCACCGGCGGCAGAGAGGATGTTCCCCAAAAAGCGTCAAACTTATTCGGATCGATTTGCGTATAGAGACCTGGAGGTGAATTCATGGCCAAGAAACGGATCTTCACGATTTCATTCCTGTCCATCGTGGGACTCCTTGTGGTTCTGGGCGGCTACTGGGTTTTTGGATCGCTGTTCGCGGTTGACAAAACCATCCCGTCCGAGAAGCTGGCCAAGGTGGAGCAGGGAAACATCGCCAAGTCGGTGGTGGCCACCGGCAAGATCGAGCCGTTGTCAAAAGTGGAGATCAAGTCCAAAGCCAGTGGAATCATCAAATACCTTTATGTGAACGCAGGCGACACTGTGCGCGAAGGGCAGCTCCTTGTCGAGTTGGATAAGGAGACGCTGGAAGCCCAATTGAAGCAGGCGAAAGCCTTCCTCAACGCGGCCGAGAGCAAGCTCGAGGAAATGCAGTCCCAGCTGAAAACCCTTCAGGCCAACCTCCGCAAAACGCAGCTCGAGGCCGAAAGCAGGGATTACGACTTTTCAGTTGCCGAATACAAACGATACCAGGGGCTCTTTGGCCAGGGACTGGTCTCCAAGGCGGAGTTCGACAGCATCGAGCAGAAGATGAAGGCCGCGGAAGTCACCCACAAATCCCTCCAGGCGGCTGTTCAGGTGAAGGAGGCTGAGCTCGAACAAAACAGTCGGACTACCGAAACGGTTCGGGCCGAATTGGTTCAGGCTCAGGCGCAGCAGGAGCAAGCGGAAGAGAACCTCAAGTATGCCAGCATCCGCTCTCCCATCAACGGCGTGGTCCTGAGCCGCGAGCTCGAGGTCGGGGACGCCGTGTCCTCGATCCTGCAGTTGGGATCCAACGCCACTCTCATCATGACCTTGGGTGATGTGAGGGAGCTCTACGTGAAGGGTAAGGTGGATGAGACGGACATCGGGCTGGTAAAGGAGGGCCAGGCGGTGCGCGTGACCGTCGATGCCTATAAAAACCGGGGATTTCAGGGGAAGGTCTTCCGCATCGCCCCGATGGGTGTTGAGAAGGACAACGTGACGCGCTTCGAGGTGCGGGTGTCGATCAACAACGATCTTGACCTTCTGAAGGTCAGCATGAGCGCGAACGCCGAGATCGTGCTCGAAGAGCACCATAATGTGCTCGTCATTCCGGAGAGTTCGCTCATCTACAACGAGAAGCGGGAGACCTTCGTCGAGGTGCCGGATCCCGCCACCAGGACGGGGCGGCGGCAAATTGCGGTCAAAACGGGGCTGAGCAATGGAGCCCGAACCGAGTTGCTCTCGGGACTGAAGCTCGGCGACCGCGTGGTGCTCCAGTAAGTCGGGTTGCTGTGAGGCCTTCCGATTCCGGTTTTCGCATTGTCAGATCCGGTCTGGAAGACCGCTTCCGCAAAAACTCAATTTGGCAGGCCTGACAGGGGGAACGCATGGACCTGCTGTTACAGACGTGGTTGAATCTGAAGACCAACAAGACGCGCTCGTTCCTGACGATGTTCGGGATCGCGTGGGGGCTCGTGTGCCTGATTCTCATGACGGCGCTGGGCGAAGGGATGTGGGTCGCACAGAAGCAGAAGGCGCGCGCGCTCGGCCAGAACATCATTATTGTCTGGGGCGGCTTGACCAGCAAAGGGATCGATGGCGTCCGCGCCGGAAAGGACATCCGCCTCACCCTGAACGACTACATGACGGTAAAGGAGCGTGCCGTCTACCTCCAACGTTCGAGTCCCGAGGTCCAACGATCTCTGGCGGTGCGTTCCAACATCAATAACGGCACCTTCGGCACGCACGGCGTCTTCCCCGACTACATGCAGATGCGCACGATCGAGGTGAAACCCGGCGGGCGGCAGATCAACGAGGGCGACAATGCAAACGCCCTGCGTGTCTGCATCCTCGGCGAAGAGGTCAAAGGACAGCTGTTCGACAAGGTAAACGCCGTGGGCCAGACCGTCGTGATCGGCGAGTTGCCTTACCTGGTCATCGGGGAGCTGGTCCATAAGGACCAGAACTCGAATTACAGCGGCCCCGATCAGAAGATGATTTTCGTCCCTTTCTACACGATCACCCGCGACTTCCCGTTGCCCAAAGCGGTCGACGGGAAGTATCAGCTTTCCAACATGATCCTGCAGCCGCGCAGCGAGGAGATCGGAGAGGCGGCCGAACTGCAGGTCCGGCAGGTTCTGGCGAAGGAAAAGGGCTTCGATTACCTCGATAAAGACGCGCTGCAGATCTGGAACACGGTCACGGAAGCGAAACTGATATACAAGCTCTTCGCCTCGCTCAAGGTGTTCCTCGGCGCCATGGCGGTTGTGACCCTGATTCTCGGCGGTGTCGGAGTGATGAACATCATGCTGCTCTCTGTCGGCGAACGGACCCACGAGATCGGGATCTGCAAGGCCGTCGGCGCCACGACACGCCGCATCCTGATGCAGTTTTTCGCCGAGTCCATGACGCTGACGTTCATGGCCGGGCTGGCAGGGGTGCTGCTTGGGTGGGGACTGTGCGCGCTGATCAATCAGCTGCCCAAGATCGACTTCTTCGCCGGCATGATCGTCACTCCCGCTGTCGGCTGGATTGCGTTCGGCTTCCTGACCCTGGTCGGCATGCTGTCGAGCATCTATCCGGCCTTCATGGCATCCGTAGTGGATCCGATCGAAGCTCTGAGGTACGAGTGATGGTCGTCGAGATCTTCAAGCGCGTATTGGAAAACCTGGTTGCATACCGCAAACGATCGATGATGACCGTTCTCGGCATCACCTGGGGCATCGCCTCGTTTATCCTCCTCATGGCCTACGGCGACGGTTTTCAGAAGGCGATGCTGCTGGGACTCAGCTATTTCGGCGACAACGTCGTCGTCATCTGGAACGGCCAGACCTCGATGCAGGCCGGGGGTGCGCGCGCAGGTCGCGTGATCCGCACCGAGCCGCAGGACGTCGAAATGATCCGGCAACGCTGCACCCTCGTGAAGCGCGCCAGCCCTGAGGTCTACAATGAGATGCAGTTGCGCTGGGGCGACCGGATGACGAGCGCGGGCATCCGGGCCGTGAACGATGAATACGGCGTCGTTCGCGGGATGTTCATGGGCGAGGGGCGCTTCCTCAACGCCGAGGACATTGCCTACGCGCGCCGGGTGGTCGTGCTGGGGTATGACCTCAAAAAGAAGCTCTTCAGCCAGGCTCCGGCACTCGACCAGGATGTCTTCATTGAGGGAGTGCGATTTACCGTCGTTGGAGTGCTCAAGAAGAAGATCGCCATCTCGAACTACTTCACCCAGGATGACTACTGTGCGCTCATCCCAGTCAACGTCATGGGCACCATGCGGGATATTCGATACAACAGTGTGCTGGTGTTCCAGCCTGTCAGCGGCAGAATGGAGGACGCCGCAGTGCGGCAGGTTCGCCGGGTCCTCGGAGAGATCCACAAGTTCAATCCTGCCGATGAAAAGGCCCTGATCATGGATCGATTCAGCGAGGGGTTTTCCATCATCAACGGCTTGAACGTAGCAACCAAGGGGCTGCTCAATGTCATCGGACTGCTCACGCTGGCGGTCGCCGGCGTCGGCATCATGAACATCATGCTCTTCTGCGTGCAGGAGCGGACGCACGAAATCGGCGTGCTCAAGGCCCTCGGCGCCCGCAAGCGTCACATCCGTGTCCAGTTCCTCGGGGAGGCACTGGCGCTGTCGATCATCGGTGGCATCCTCGGTTACCTCCTCGCCATCCTGCTCGCCAACTGGATCGGCGCCATTCCCTTCCTGAGCGAATTATTCGAGGACAAGAGCCGGCAAGGTGACATCTACCTGCTCGTGAATGCCCGCGTGTTCCTGACCGCGTTCATCACCTTCGGAATTATCGGACTGCTGTCGGGTACCTGGCCCGCGGTCAAGGCGTCCCGGCTCGACCCGGTCGAAGCTCTCAGAATGGAGTAAACTCTCGTCCCATTCAATAAGGACAACATCAATCAGCTCTTCAAGTCAACCTATCGGTCTTTTCCCTCGCCCGGCTTGAGCCCGGCTTTCGCCAGCATGCTCCGGAGAGCCTCCGGCCCGCTGCTGCCGATCTGGATATCCAAGACCGCTCCGTCGCGCCCGATGAGCACGTAGGTGGGAAACGCGCTGATCTTGTAGGCGGAAACCACGCTGGTGCCGTTGGTCAGGGCCATCGGATAAGAGACCCCGGATTTCTTGATATAGCTTTCCACAGTTTCGCGATCTTCACCAACATTAAGGCCCAGCACAACGAGACCGCTGCCGCCGTATTCCTGCTGCAGCTTGTCCAGATCCGGCATGTCTGTGCGGCACGGGCCACACCAGGTAGCCCAGAAGTCAAGAAGGACGATCTTCCCTTTCAATTCGGCAAGATCGTATGCCTTGCCCTCGAGCGCTTGGAGGCGGAATGCGGGTGCGGGCTTCCCCGTCAGGTCGGGTTTGGTGAGCCCGGGAGCGGCAAACTCGGACACTTCCTTGGCCCCCTCCGGCGGAGTGAACCGGAAGAGCGCATCGGGCAGATCCACATTGACCTTCAGGGACAACATGGTCATCTTCTGCTGCATTTCCACCGCCCCCGGGATCGGCCCTCCCTGGAGCTTGCCAGACAAGGTCATCTGCAGCGTGATTTTCAGATCCTTGGCGATCCAGAACCGTGCAGTTCCGTCGGTCAACTCGATGCCCTGCGCTTGCGGCATCGCGAACCTGTCGATTCTGGATTCCAGCACCCAGCAGTCAAATTTTTGGCCGTTGATTTCGAGCGGTTCGTCACGAACCGTCTTCAGGTCCTTGAAGATCTGCCCGGGATCCGGCAGGTCGCCCATCCCCAGGCTCGCCAGCATGGACTGCGGTGTTTGCAGTGCCGCCTTCTTCACATATTGATTCAAGGCGGAACTGTAAAACCAGGTGTAGGCGCCGTCGGCCACGAGCGTGGCTCCGCCCATTTGGGATTTCGTCTCTACTCTTCTCTTGTCGGGATTGACCGCGGCCGCGGAACTCGTCAGAGTCACGTTGACGGGGGTTCCCGCGACGCTCATTTCCATGGCCATTTGCGATTCATATTGGTAGCTGTGTAACTTGTTGAGTGCGGTCCCGCTTTGATTCAGCAGGTCCTTGGCGTCGGGCAAGGCTTGCGGAAAAAGCGGCATCGATAAGGCAAGAAAGGCGGCGGCAAATTTCATCGGGTTCCTCGGGTTAATATCTGTTTGGGTTGCGGCTATGTTAGGCCGCGTGTTTCGCGGTTCTTTTTCGCTGTCCGGATCAGAGTTCGCCCCAATTGGCTATTTCCGGGTCGCGGCTCTGAGCGAGGGCGGCGTTCCGGTGGGGCTTGATGATGAGGGCGGGTCCGGCGATCGCCGGATCCGGCAAAGGAAAGACCCCGCCTACGGTTCCATATTTTCTCCTCAACTCATCATAATCGCCGAAATCCAATGCCCGGTTCGGGCAGGCAACCACGCATGCGGGAGCCAATCCGGAATCGAGGTAGTCCACACAGAGGTGACATTTCCGTAGTGAATCGGTGGAAGGATCGTAGCGGATGGCGCCGTAGGGGCAGGCGGATTCGCAGCGGCGGCAACGCGAGCAGCGGCTGTCATCAATGAGAACGATCCCGTCATCCCTCTTCCAGATGACATTTGATGGACAGCTCGTCAGGCACACGGGGTCCAGGCAATGGACGCAGGACATGGAGAGATTGTAAGCGACTACCGTGGAAATCCAGGCGCCCTCGGTCTTTTGCCAGCTTCCCGCCGTGATTTCATAAACTCTTCTCCAGTGCTGGCCCACCGGGAGGTCATGCTTGTCATTGCAGGCAACCTGGCAAGTCTTGCATCCCGAGCACGCATCCGAGTTGACAAAAAAAGCGTATTGGTTCACCACAACCCGCTCCTCAGACTTTCTTTACCTCGACCATGATCGTGTGCTGGGCGTTGCCGAACGCGTACGGAGTCCACCGCTCCGAAGTCAGGACGTTGACCGATCCACCGCGGTCGATCCCCTTTTCATCCGGCGTCCACCACGCTCCTTGAGGAATGGCGACGACCCCGGGCATGATTCGCCGGGTTACGCGGCACAGGATCCGCATCTCGCCACGGTCGTTGAAAACCCGGACCTCGTCGGCATTCTGTATGCCTCGGGCGGCTGCATCGATCGGATTGAGAAAAATCCTCTGCGGGAAGGCCTCCTCCAGCCAATCCACCCTGGCAAGGGTCGAATGGATTCGGGCCAGGGTATGATGGCCCACCGCCTGGAGGGGATACTTCTTCGCTTCCGGGCCGAAGGGGCTTTCCCATTCCTGGATGTATTTGGGGACGGGAGGAACTTCCTTCGGCTTGTTGGCGGCCTGGAGCTTTTGAGAAAAGATCTCGATCTTGCCTGACGGGGTACGCAAAGGATATTTCGCGGGGTTGTTACGGAAATCGGCTAAGGCTACGGCAGGCTTCGTGACAGGCACGGAATAGACGCCGGCATTGCTCTTCTCGAATTCCGCAAGACCGGGGAGCTTCGGAAAGCGAGCTTTCCGGAGTTGTCCCAACGACCACTCCACCCAATCGCGCTCGCTCCGCCCCTGGGTATAGTCCTGACCAATCCCCAGGCGCTGCGCAACCTCCGAACAGATCTTGTAGTCACTCTTGGTTTCAAAGGGCGGATCCACGATCTTGGGCATGAGGATCACTTCGTCCCCGTACTTCCATCCGTCCTCAACACCCCAGGTCTCAAACTGGGTGCAGGCCGGAAGGAGGATGTCCGCGAAGCGCGCGCTGGGGGTCAGGAAATTGTCCTGTACCACCAGAAACTCGACGAGGCGTTCGTCCTGGAGAATTTTCCCGGTGCGATTGAGATTGCTGTGCTGGTTGGCCAACAGATTCGAGGCTACGGCATAAATCAGCTTGATGTTGTTATCCAGCTTGTCCACGCCCCTGACGCCCAGATCCGGCCCCATGTCCTTTCCGCGCAGGACAGCCTCGGTCCAGAGAAAGGACGGAATGCTGGCTTTCACCGGGTTGGGTCCCGTGGGAAAAACGTTCCAGAGCGGCCCGCCGTCCTGAGCCTGTAAGGCCATGCCTCCGGCCCAGCCGCCGGGGACGCCGACATTGCCGGTGATGGCAGCCAGCACGCAGCCGGCCCGGACCACCTGTTCGCCGTACGCCCGCCTCTGCATGCCATATCCTTGGTAGAGAACACCGGGTTTTTGAGTGGCGTATTCCTTCGCAATGCGCGCGATCGTTGCCCGTGGTACGCCCGTGATGGCCTCGGCCCATTCCGGCGTTTTTGGGATCTTATCGCGCGTACCCAGGATGTAATCTTTATAGCTCTCCTCCCCCTTGGCGGCGGCCGGCATCTGAGTCTCGTCGAACCCGATGCAACAGGCCTTCACGAACTCAGAGTCATAAAGGCCTTCCTTGATCATTACGTACGTCATGGCCGACATCATGGCGACGTCCGTGCCCGGCCGGATGGGAATCCATTCATCGGCCAGGGCCACCGCACTCAGGGTCATGCGCGGATCAATGCAAACAACGCGGGCTCCCTTCTCCCGGGCCTTCCGGACGAAGAACTCCGTGTTGGTGCCGTCGCGCATCTCCGAGGGGTTCCAGCTCCACATCAGGATGTATTTGGAGTTTACCCAGTCCTGGCGCTGGTTCCCTGTGGTATCGGTTCCATAAACCGTCGACGTCACGCTCGAGATGCAGGCCCAGGAATAGCTGTTGTACTGGCCGAGAGAGCCGCCGTAGAGATTCAACAAACGCTGCGCGGTTTGGCGGCCGTTGATCTGACTGTAGCTTCCCGTCCCATAAGGAACCAGCATTGCCGAATTCCCATAGGTCTTCTTGACCCGGGCCAGTTCGCCGGCCACCTTATCCAGCGCCTGCTCCCAGGTGATGCGTTCAAACTTACCTTCGCCTCGCGTTCCGGTCCGTTTCATGGGGTATTGCAGGCGGTCACGATGATACTGACGGTGCCGGTAGGCGCGTCCGCGGATGCAGGCCCGGAGCTGCGGGTCCTCCAGGTTGTCTGCGGGCCGGTCATCGCTTTCGATTCTGTAAATGACTCCATCCTGGACATAAACTTTCAGTAGGCAGCGGCCCCCGCAGTTGTGCGAAGGACAGCCCACGCGGATGATGCGCTCTCCCGAGGCGGTATCTTGAATCGGATCGATCGAGGAAGGGCGCCTCCCGAGGGGAAAGATAGAAAAAAAAGAAGATCCCAGCAGCGAGCTCCACTTGAGGAAACAACGCCGGCTCAAGGGATTGGATGTGATCAAGCTTCCCATTTTGCAGTGTCTGATGAGCCCGGGAGTCGAATCCGGGACCTACCAGTCGATAGTTTGCGAGGTCCAGGGCGCCCACGCTCAGGACGCCCGATCCTATCATGAAACCGGCAAAAAGGCATCGCAGATGCCTGACGAGACTCTCCTGCTTGGATCCGGACGCGGAGGCGCGCGCCGGTGCGGACGGGACGTCAGACGCGGCGGTCAAAATACTTTTTGATCCATAGCAGGTAGATAAGGAACATGACGAAAAAAAGTCCCGTCCACCACGCCATTGCCTTGCCGGTGAAAAGGCCGAAATTGCGGATCTGCTCGATTTGATCCTCCGGATAGCCCAGTTGTCGATAGACCTCCATCAGATCGACCCTCATGAAGGTGATTACGGCAGACGCGGTCAGCAGCGCAAATGCGACGAGTGCAGCCCACCAGGCGGCAAGTTGTCGCCGGTAAGTCGCCCATGCCAGGTACAGCCCAAACACCGCACAGACCAGGAGAATCAGGGTGGCCGGGGCGCCGGAAAGCAGGGAGCCGAACCAGGGCACGACACTGCGGTAGAGCAAAGGCATGACCATCAGGCAGAGGGAGCCAAGGCCAAGCCACAGCGAGCTGGCAAGGACCGGCAGCGGGCAGGTATCGGTCCAGCGCACCACGGGGTCGCGCGCCTCGCACGTTGCCTTCACATTGTGACTCTGATAAAAGAGCACCATGGCTCCAGGCAGGGCGACAAAGAAGATCGCTATGAAGATTATGCCTATGGTCAAAGCGAGCAGCCCCAGCGGATTGCCCGCATCCCTGCTGAAGAGTGCGCCTGCGAACACGGCGTAGAATCCCAAAGCCAGAATGCCCGCCAGGAACCAACCCCATGACAGGATCAGCAACAGCGCTCGCGCCCAACGGCGGCAGAGAATGGAGCCAATGCCTAGCCACACCAGAGCCGCGGCTAGAACACCGTAGGCCATCGCCGCAACACCCGTCACTCGCGAGTCCGGGCCTCCGGACGTTGGCGGGACCAGGGTGAGTGCGAAAAACAGCAGAGGCACCATCAATGCGCACAGGCCTCCGAGCACAATCTCCAGCCAGCCATACGCAATGAGTCCGGTGCGCCGGTCTTTGAACTCAACCGATGGGGGAAGGGTGGGTGATCCGCTCATTATGGTCTCCCTGATTTCATCTGACTGGATTCTGCCGCAGAACCATGCGGACCGCGCCGGTCAAGCAGGCCACCGTCGGCATCGAACACAGTGCCGCCGGTTTCACGAATGACAATAGCCTGGACGGCGCCGGTTTCGGTTCACCTTCAAAATCTTTGCCCAGCGCATTTCCCTTCAATTGATTGAAACCATGTGAGCCGACGAAGACCGACTGAATCACGCCTTTCCGGTCAATAAAAAACGTGGTCGGGATGAAGAGCACGTCTTTGTATGGCGAAGGCAAATCCCTGGCAGTGCCGATGGAGTAATTTACACCCTTGTCTTTGACAAACGATTGTAGCGTCGCCTCATCCTCGCGGCTGATGCCGATGATTTCCAGCTCGTCACGAGGGGTCTCATTGTAAAGCTTGATGAAATCTGGGATCTCTCCTACGCACGGCCCGCACCAGGTCGCCCAGAAATCGAGCACGACCCTTTTCCCCTGGAATTGGCTCAGCCTGATCACCTTGCCGTCGAGTGTGGCGACGGAGATGTCCGGCGCTGAGACCCCCTGCCATTCTGAAAATGAACTGCCGCTCAACGAACCGTTGAGCGGCAGTTGCCGGATCAGGTTGAAGAAGACAGCCCCCATGGCGGCACTGGCCACAATGCTCACGATGGAAAGGCTGATTCCTGCCCACGCCATCCTGTTCGCCCCGCGCTTTAGCCGGACATGAGAGAAGCCCAGAATTAAGCCGGCCAACCCAAATAACGCACCTATGACCACCAAACTCAGCACGCAAGCGAAAATGCCTAGTATCAGACTGCCAACGGCCAGACCCTTGGACGAGGAGGCGGGCGGCGTGGCGTCTGCAGGTTCAGGAGTTGAATTCATAGGCGTGCTCCTTCTTCAATCGAAGACCGATCCCCCACCCGTGCCATTTCCCCCGGAGCGCGTTGGAACGCTGCATGGATACAGGGACAATTTAAGAAACCGTGCTGCATACCAGGCGACGGTAATCAAAAAGACGCCGATCGGCAAATGATCAGCCCAAGACGGGACCGTTTCAAGCAGAAAGCAGGGGAAGATTCGCGAGCGTCCCGTTCAGGGGTGTCCGCCTCAAGGAGGAGGCAGAACCTCGATGGGCGCAGGTTGCGGCGCTCCCTCCTTGCATTTCCACTACCCCCTGACTATATTCCTTTCAGAAGTCTTGCCAGTACTCAATCGGAAAGGACAGACCCATGGAAACCATCCTCTCGATTATTGAATCCAATCGCGAACGGTATCTCAGTGAGTTAAAAGAACTGCTCGCCATTCCCAGTGTGAGTTCGCAGAGCGACCGCAAACCGGAAATGATTCGCGCCGCGCAGTGGCTCGAGAACCACATGACACGCATAGGATTGCACAACGCAAAGATTCTGGAGACCGAAGGACATCCGGTTGTGTATGCGGACTGGCTGGGCGCGCCCGGCAAGCCGACCATTCTTCTTTACGGGCACTACGACGTGCAACCGGAAGATCCGGTGGACAAATGGGAATCGCCCCCATTCGAAGCGACGGTGCGTGGGGAAAATCTTTACGCGCGCGGTGCGGCTGACGATAAAGGGCAAATCTTCATCCACCTCAAGGCAATCGAAGCCTTCCTGAAAGACGGCGGCGCGCTGCCCGTGAATATCAAGATCATTTTTGAAGGCGAAGAGGAAATCGGCAGCGAGCACCTGGGCGCGTTCGTTTCGCAGCAGAAGGAGATGCTCACGGCGGATGTCATTCTCATCTCCGACTCGGGAATGTTTGCGAAGGGCGTCCCATCGGTCACATATGCCCTGCGCGGTTTGGCGTATATGGAAGTGGAAGTGACCGGACCCAACGGCGATCTGCACTCCGGTTCGTTCGGCGGCTCCGTTCATAATCCAATCCAGGCGCTGGCCGAGATGATCGCATCGTTGCACAACAAAAATGGGCGTATCACGATCAAAGGAATGTATGACGACGTTCGTCCGCTGACGAAAGAGGAGCGCTCAGCCTTCAAGAAGCTTCCCTGGAGTGACAGGAAGTATGCGAAATCGCTCGGATTGAAGGAGCTTTACGGTGAGAAAGGGTTTACCACTCTCGAACGGCTCTGGGCCCGGCCGACTCTCGAATGCAACGGCATCTGGGGCGGTTACACGGGCGAAGGGGCAAAGACCGTACTGCCATCGAAAGCCTTGGCGAAGATCTCCATGAGGCTTGTGCCGGATCAGTCGGCGGCGAAGATTGCGAAGCTGTTCGAAAAACATCTTAAGTCCATCGCACCTAAGACCGTCACTGTGAAAGTGCGCAATCTTCACGGCGGGGAGCCGGCGATTACGCCGGTGGACAGCCCGGGCGTGCGCGCGGCGGTTGCGGCCCTGGAAAAAGGATTCGGCAAAAAGCCGCTCTATCAGCGGGAAGGAGGCTCCATCCCCATTGTGGTGGATTTCAAGAGGCTGCTCGGCATTGATTCCGTGCTGCTTGGATTCGGTTTGCCGGACGAGAACGCTCACGCTCCGAACGAGTTCATCAATCTCGACAACTTCTTCGGCGGCATCAAAACGGTGGCGCACTTCTACAATGAGCTGCCGGCCTTCTGGAACCGCCCGTGTGCATAAGGAGGGGTTCACTGGACGCATCCGGAAGACAGCAGTGAGCTCCTGGAAGCCCGGCGACGGATTGACTGACTATAGAAGCTCCCGCAGACTATGTGTGGGTGTTAGGATGTGGTCTGCAAAGCAGCTGCTATCATTCGGTCTTTCTTCCTCGCGGTCGTCCTGGCCGCCACCAGCCTGTCACCGCAAACGCAGGGGCAGGTAGCCGCATTTGAAAGCCAAGCCCTGGCAGCGGCCGCCCGGCCGGCGACTCCCCCGCCTGTCGGCCAGGGCGTATCGATAAAGCCGGACCGCCAATCTAAATAGGCATCCTGTGAGCACGGCAGACTAAAGGAGAAGCGTTCCCGGATGGCTCAAATGCTTCCTGCGATCTTTTTCGGCCACGGCAATCCCATGAATGCCGTGCTGCAAAACAACAACACAGAAGGATGGCGGCGTATAGGGCAAGAAGTGCCAAAGCCGAAGGCTGTCCTGTCGATCTCGGCTCACTGGTTTGCCCCAGGAACCGGGGTCACGATCACCACGACGCCCGAGACGATCCACGATTTCGGCGGATTCCCTCGAGAACTCTACCAGGTGCAGTACCCTGCTCCGGGCGATCCGGCACTGGCCCGTCGAATCCAGGAGCTGCTGCGCCCTTGCCGGTGAGGCTCGACGATTCATGGGGACTCGATGAATGCGAGAGGCATGAAGCAAGCAGGGCGCGTCCTATTCCCCATGCGAAAATTTTAGTGACTTTTTCATCGGCTTGTTGTTTAGTCATCTCAGTCGGTTTGTTCGTCCATGCCTTTGACGAAATGGGCAGCATCTCAGCTCTGAGTTTTCAGACTGCCAGGCTTTTCTCGCATCACCAGCGTTCCGGTTAAGACCCGGTAAGAAAAAATCAACAAAGGAGGATACGCATGTTGCACATTTTGTGGTCCATCCTGTTGGGATTCCTTGCAGGGCTCATTGCACGAGCTGTCTATCCAGGCGCGAATCCGATGGGTTTTGTAGCAACAACGCTGTTAGGCATTGTCGGGTCGGTCGTAGGAGGCCTTGTCGCCATGTTCATTTGGAAACCCAAGGCGGGGGCGAAATTTCATCCCGGCGGGCTCCTCTTGTCAATTCTTGGTGCGATTTTGGTGCTTTTTCTCTATCAGCGGTTGTTTTGAGAATGGGATGCTTTACCGCAGTCCCACCGCACACAACCTTCACGCCCGGGAGCTGGATCCAGGGCCGGCGGCAAGCGTACGCGCAGCGACTGCCGGCCTACAATCCATCCTCCCGGGACCGCCTGACGTGCTGTTATCCCTGAGCAGCTTCCGCCTCTGACCTCCGAAAGAAAGTTCCAATCGGCTTCTGCCGCAAGTGAAAACTCTCTGGTATCTCCTAGTTCCTTAAGAGCAGCTGCAAATGAACTCGTGCATTCGAATCGCGGCATCGCTCCAGCATTTCAGCTTATTTCTGTTTTGCGATGATCAGGTCCTTGATCTTTTCGTAAGTCGCCTTGGGAACAATGTTCTTCGATACCAGTTCATCCCGGTAATGTGCATCCTTTCGAATGTGCATTTGGCATGCCACTGCACAAATAGATCACGGGCCTTCAGGATTCCTTCCTCATGGAGAAGACACAGGCCTGCCAGGGAGGCACATCCAGGTAAAGTCCCCGAGCTTGCAGGTCGTTCCCCTCCCGATCGTAGATGGCATTATCGATCAAATCCTCGAGTCGCCACCAGCTGTTGCCGAGATCTGTGAAAGGCAGCCGGAGATAACACTGGCTCTGGTTGGGAGCATAGTTCACAGTCACGAGCAACCGTTCTCCCCCAGAATCTTGCCAGGCAAAGGCCAGGAAGCAGTCCCAGGTCCAATTGCCCTCCCAGGCAGAGGTGCATTCGAGCAACTGCCACTGGCCATTGCGAACCGCGGAACGGCGCAGCACGGCGAGCAACCGGTCGTAGAACGGTTCCAGCTTCCGGTCGATGGATTCATCGGGCCCGCGGACCAGATGGGGGGAGATCCGTGCCTTTCGCCCATGGAGTTGTCCCTGGTGAAAAAATCGCAGTCCTGGAGAAAGAAAAGTAATGACGGCGGCAGCCTGGTGGGTCTCCGGAGGGAAAGTGGCAGCCGCCCGCGGTTCGTCGTGGTTTTCGAGAAAGCGGGCCAGCTTGCTCTGGTAATCGAGCCCCGCGTGAAAATGCTCGCGTACCGGCCGGGCATATCCATCGCGCAAGCGGTCATAGAGCCGCTTGTCGTAGGCGTAATCGAATCCCTGTTGCTGCATCGTATACTCGAGGTCCCAGTAGGCTTCGGCCATAAAGCAGAAGTCCGGGAATTGCTCCCGAGTTCGCACGATCGCCGCGGGCCAGAAAGGTTGCGCCCTGCGGTCCCAGGTCCTCTCGAACGTGTCCGGCAGGATGAGCATGGCCATGTCACAGCGCAGCCCGTCACATTGCCCGGCGATCTTCAGCAGTTCCCTAATCATCGCTGCCTGCGTGGCCGGGTTGCTGTAGTCGAGCTGCAGCGTGTCCGGCCAGCCGGGGAAATGCGGATCCCTCCCATAAGCCATGATGCGGCCGCCCTGCGTCCGTTTGATCCAGGTGTAATTTTGCGGCGCCTGCGCCAGCTCATCTACCGTCCCGGCAACGTAATAGTCGGGGTGATCCTCCACCCAGGGATGATCCAGGCCGGTGTGGTTGGGGACGAAGTCGAGCATCAGCCGCAACCCACGGCGCCGGAGGCGCTCGCGGAGCCGTGCCAGAGCAGCATCTCCTCCCAGATCAGGATGCACGATGTAGCCGGCGACCGCAAACCCGGAACCGGCGATGTCCTCTTCTCGCAGGTCTGGCAGAGTCTCCTCGAGTTCCTTTCGCAATTCGTGGTTGCTGCGTGAAACCTGTCGCGCTGCCGGGCCCGTCAGCCAAACGCTCAGGAACCAGATCCAGTCAAAGCCCGCCTGGGCCAGGCGGTCCAGCTCGACGTCCGGAATATCGTCCAGCGTGGCCGGCCGGCCCAGGCCGCGGGACAAGTCGGTCAGCCAGACGCGAGTGTTGATCTGGTAGAGCGAAGGGAAATGTGGTTTGCCCATGTAAGCGCCCCCCTCGGCGCGCCGCGCCACTGGTTCGGCACTCATTGCCTGATTCACCGTGTCGGCACCAACGAGTGCAGGTTCGCTTGCCGCCCGGAGCCCGTGGGACATTCGGATCGTCACATCATTTCCAAAGTAAGTGTAACACTTCAGCAGGACATGCTGAGAACCCTGGGACCGGCAAAGGAAATCACCAGGTTGACATGAGCCCGCACTGCTGCCAACATGCCCGTAGTAGTTTGGCTTCGAGGCCCGATGGCCGCAATTCCTCAAACGGAACCGATCTCCAGCCTGCACAGGATCCAGATCGCGTCCTCCCGAAATACTTTGAGAGAGTGTCAGGGCCATTACCGGGAGCGCTATCGAGGACCGCGGAACACGGAGCCGGGGGAGGAACAAGGAGTGAGAATCTCGTGGATAGGAGATTGCAAATGGTAAAGGTAGCGCTCTTCGTAAAATTGGAGGCAAAACCAGGTAAAGAGGCAGCCGTCGAGAGTTTTCTCCGCGGAGGCCTTCCGGTGGTCCAGGAGGAACCGGCCACAACGGCGTGGTTCGCGATCCGCCTGGGATCGTCGACATACGGAATTTTCGATGCCTTTCCGGACGAGGCGGGCCGGCAGGCACACCTTGCGGGCCGAGTTGCCGCGGCATTGAAGGAAAAGGCTGCCGATCTGTTTGCCAGGCCACCCGTCATCGAGAAAGTCGACGTGCTCGCCGCCAAGCTCCCATAGAAGCCGGCGCAGCCCACTGTCCCGTGACAGGCACCCGTGTCCCCTATAGCAACGTGATCATAAAGCCGTGAGGACTGGGGACACGGGTTTCACGAATGGCGCATTCGTGAAAATCGTGCCATTCAATGCTGCAAGCAGCGCTGCTGCTGCTCGTTTACACCCCGGATCCACCGGGAGAGGAGAGGCCTGCCGTCCTTTGGGGCCAGGCGCGGCGAAAGGGTGGAGTGCGCCCTCTGTCCGGGGTGCAGGACGTTGAACTGTATTATTCCTGGGTGTCTTCGCTCGCGTCCTCGTCTTCCAGTACTTCTTCCGTATCCCCTGCGAAGAAGTCCTCATAATACGCGCGCGCTCTTTCCAGATCGGCTTGCTCGACCAGCAGCGTGCTGGGTGAAGCGCCGCCGACAAAGAGCGGATCGACATCGCCGCGCAGCACCGTTCTTATCCCGTTGTCCTCGAGCAATTCCTGAATCATTTCTGCTTCCGATGTATTGGGGAATGTCGCCAGCTCGACCAGTTCCGCACCGGACTCCTCCGGCTGTGTCACTTCCTCGTCTTTCGGCAGGGACTCGACCAGGTCAACATCGCAATCCGGGCAGCGCGTGAACTCCGCTCGGTATCCCATGCGGCATTCAGGGCAGAATGGCATATGTCCCTCCAGGATCAGCGTAAATTATCAGAATAGCACATTGCCGAAACGAACTCGTCATCGCTTCGGGCTGAGGAACTCGATGAGCTCCTTGGAGGAGCGATATCCGACGAAGCGGGAGGCTTCCTTTCCCGTCGGATCGAGGACGAGAACTGTGGGATAGGCGCTCACGCCGAAATTCTTTACCTGCACCTTTTCCACATCACCGTCAAGTTTGACTCCCACAAACCCGGCAGCCAACAGACCCGATACTTCTGCGTCGGTCCAAATCCATTCATCCATCGTCTTACATGGACCGCACCACGTCGTCTCGAAGTCGATGATAATCCTCCGGCCCGCCGCTTTGGCCCGGGTCATGGCCTCCTCGAGGTTCTGGCTCCAGACGAAGGGCGTTTTGGCCCGCGGCCGGACGCGCTCGGCCGCGACGGTATCGTCGCCCGCCCGGTCCGCGGCCTTGGTCACCGGACGATCGACCAGGGCGAAGGTCAGGAAGTTGCCCTCGGGACTGAGGGAGCGGGATAATTCGACTTGAAATGTCCTCTCCTGCGCCAGGCTCACCCATAAATTCACAACCAGCAGGACCGCCACACCAATGAAAACGAGTCTCTTTTTCTTGAGCACAAATCCCCCGCGCCTCGATGGGAAACCATGCCTGATCAGGCACGAATGGATTTTAGGACGATGCTTTGGAACAGGCCAGCAAATCTTCGGGGACCTGCTTTCACATCAGTCGCGAACCTACTCTGCCACGAGGACACCAAGCTTCTTCGCGAGTGTCCAAAGGGAAGGATTTCTTTGTCCTCGACACTCAGTCCAAGGAGGTTCGGAAGATCTCTTCTGTCGTTCTCGACAGCATTGGCCCCCCACGTCCGACGCGCGACGGACGCCGACATCTGGCTCGTAACCCTCCGCTAATTCCGGTGAGACGCAAGGGGTCTCGGAAATCCGCGCTCTGCTGTAAACTGCAGCATTTTTGTGTGCATGAGAGCGCCCCGGCGCCTGAGGTACTCAGGCGCCGGGGCGAAGATAGGTCCTGTTATCTCTCCCATTCTCAGCAGGTCAACTTTTTCCTTTGTTTTTTGCCATCTGCGCAAATGCCTCGCGGCCGCGGCGTTCCATCTCTTCGGGGGTGACGTCCTCCACATGCTGGCCCAGGGCCCAGGTATGGCCAAACGGATCCTTTATTTGTCCGTAACGGTCGCCCCAGAACTGGTTCGCGAGCGGCATCACCACCGTGGCGCCTGCGGCGACCGCCCGGTTGAAGAGTTGGTCCACGTTGTCCGTGTAAAGGTTCAGGGTGATACTGTTGCCACCGAGCGTCTGGGGCGATGCACAGGTTCCCATGCCTGGGAACTCATCCGCCAGGAAAATCATTGAGTTGCCGACCTTCAGCTCCGCGTGCATCACCTTGCCGTCGGGCGTCCGGTGGACTCCTTTTGCCTCCGCGCCTAACGCCTTGCGATAAAAATCGATGGCCTCGATCGCATTCCGCACCACCAGATGCGGTGTGATGGAGTGCATTCCTTCTGGTACCGACTTAACTTTTCCTGCCATATTCTTGTGCCTCCTCCGCCCTGATTTTGTCGATTGGGGCAGGTTTTTGTAATGATACCAACTCACGCCGCTTATGGTAGCCGGTCCTGCAAGCGCCTCTCTCTGGAGGCTGGGGTTTGCCCTCAAGGCTCTTCTGAAAAGCCCGGTAGGCAATAGTGAGGCTTCCAAAATCGGCTATCGCCTCGCCGAGCACGAGATGCCGTTTTTGCAGACATCGCCTACCACAACGTAGCTGTCGGACTGCTTTTCGATGCACTCGACGCAGGCGATGAAGTTCTTGATATCCTCGGGATGGGTTTTGTCTGCAGATATTACAAGCTCGAGCACGGATTCGCCCACGCCGTTTCGAATCGGCGAGTCACAGCAGGCAAATCCTACTTCGCATAGCGGTCCGCAGAATGCTTTACAATATAATGGAAACGCCGTCTTCGTGGCAGCTTCAGATTTTCTCGAGCGGGCGGGTTTTCTCGGAGAGGCCCGCCGCGGCTCTGAACATCATCCCCGAACAGCATTTCGGACTTGGAGGTGAACTGTGATTATCATTCGCAGGCTTGCCGCAATCGCGGCTGTCCTCATTGGGGTAGCTCTGTCCACAATCGGCGCGGCCCAGCAGTTCCCTTCCGGCCTCTTCCATGAGATCAAGTGGCGCAACCTCGGGCCGCACCGGGCCAGCCGCACCAAGGCGGCCGCAGGCGTCGCCGGCCAGCCCAACATCTTTTACATCGGCGTGGTCAACGGCGGCGTGTGGAAGACCGACGATTACGGCCGGACGTGGACGCCGATCTTCGACGATCAGCCGACGGGCTCGATCGGCGCGATCGCCGTGGCGCCGTCCGACCCGAACGTGGTGTACGTCGGCAGCGGCGAAGGGCTGCAGCGGCCGGACCTGTCGACCGGCGACGGCATTTACAAGTCGACCGATGCAGGCAGAACCTGGATCCACCTGGGCTTGCGCGACGGCCAGCAGATCCCGGAGATCATCGTCGATCCGCGCGACGCGAACCGCCTGTTCGTCGCCGTGCTCGGTCACCCCTACGGACCGAACGAGGAGCGCGGCGTCTTCCGTTCGACCGACGGCGGTCGGACTTTCCAGAAAGTGCTTTACAGGGACGCGGACACGGGCGCATCGGATCTCGCCTTCGACCCCGTGAACCCGGACATCCTTTACGCAGCCTTGTGGGAATCGCGCCAGGGGCCGTGGGAGAACGCCGCCTGGAACGGGCCCGGCAGCGGGCTATACAAGTCTTCGGACGGCGGCGACAGCTGGCTCCCGCTCACCAAAGGGCTGCCGACCTTCGCCGAGGGCCTCGGCCGGATCGGCGTCGGCGTGGCTCCGAGCGCGCCGAACCGGCTGTACGCGACCGTCGAGGTGCGCGGCCAGGGCTATGTCTACCGCTCCGACGATGCGGGCGAGAGCTGGTATCGCACCAGCAGCGACACGCGCATCGCGACGCGTCCCAGCGATGCCGCCGAGATTGCGGTCGACCCGAAGAATCCCGACATCGTGTATTCGGTCACGATCGTGACCTGGAAGTCCGTTGACGGAGGAAAGAGCTGGTCCGCCTTCCGCGGGGCCCCGGGCGGCGACGACTATCAGAAGATCTGGATCAACCCCAATAACGCGAACACCATTCTGCTCACATCGGACCAGGGAGCCATCATTACGGTGAACGGCGGGCGCACCTGGAGCTCCTGGTATAACCAGCCCACTGCGGCGCTCTACCACGTGACGACCGACAACGCATTCCCTTACCGCGTCTGCAGCGGCCAGCAGGAGAGCGGTTCGGTCTGCATTTCCAGCCGCGGCGACGACGGCCAGGTCACTTTCCGCGAGTGGCAGCCGGTGGGGGTGGACGAATACGGGTACGTCGCCCCGGATCCGCTCGATCCCGATATCGTCTATGGCGGCAGGACGCCGACGCGCTATGACCGCCGCACCGGACAGGCGCAAAACATCGCCCCCGAACCGGTCCGCGCCGCGAACTTCCGTGTCCTGCGCACGGCGCCGATCCTCTTCTCGCCGATTGATCCGCACACCCTGTACTTTGCGTCGAACACGCTGTGGATGACTACCTCCGGAGGCCGAAGCTGGGCCAACATCAGTCCGGACCTGACCAGAAAGATGTGGGAGATCCCGGCCAATGTCGGTAAGTATCGCGACAGCGAGTCCGCCCGCCCCGTGCAGCGCGGCGTCATTTACACGATTGCGCCGTCGTACGTGGACATCCATACCATCTGGGCCGGCACCGACGACGGCCTGATTCATGTGACACACGACGGCGGCAAGACCTGGCAGGACGTGACTCCGCCCGACCTGAAGCCGTGGATGAAGGTGTCACTGATGGATGCCGGCCACTCGGATGCCGCAACCGCCTATGCGGCCATCAACACTTTCAAGTTGGACGACCTGCGCCCCCACATCTACCGCACTCACGACGGCGGCAAGACCTGGACGCACATCACCGGCGGCATTCCCGGCGGCGGCATCATCAATGTCGTGCGCGAGGACCCAAAGCGGAAAGGATTGCTGTTTTCCGGCAGCGAGCAGGCGGTGTATGTCTCGTTTGACGACGGCGATCACTGGCAGTCTCTGCGATTGAACATGCCGGCGACGTCCATCCGCGACCTTGTAATCAAAGACGACGATCTCGTGGTTGCAACGCACGGACGGTCCTTCTGGATCCTGGATGACATCACGCCGTTGCGGCAGATCGATCAGAAAGCCCTCGACGCCGATGCCCTCCTGTTTCAGCCGCAGGAGGCGTGGCGCTTCCGCTGGAACAAGAATACCGACACGCCGCTGCCGCCCGATGAGCCGGCCGGTCAGAATCCGCCGGATGGCGCGATCATCCACTACTATCTGAAAGCGCGCGCAGCCGGACCTGTGACGCTGGAAATTCTCGACGGTGCGGGCAAGCTCGTCCGCAAGTTCTCGAGCGCGGACAAGCCGGATCCAATTGCCGACATCGGGAACGTGCCGCGATACTGGATCCGGCCTTCGCAGACACTCTCAGCCGATGCGGGGCTGCATCGTTTTGTCTGGGATCTGCATTATGCCCCGCCCCCGGTCGCGAGTTTCTCGTACCCGATCTCGGCGATCTTCCAGAACACGTGGAGAGAGCCGCGCGGGCCGTGGGCGCATCCGGGGCGCTACACCGCAAGACTCACGGTAAACGGAAAGAGCCTCACGCACCCATTGACCGTCAAGATGGACCCGCGGGTGACGACTCCCGCAGCCGGGCTCCTGCAGCAATTTACTTTGTCCATGCGGCTCTATGAGGGCATCCAGAGAAATGCCGATGCCCTGGCCGAACTGCGCAAACTCCGCGTCGACCTCGCGGCGCGGCGTGCGCGCACGACCGGTGACGCCGCTCAGGCGATCGATGTGTTGGAGAAGAAGCTCGCTGCCATCGAGGGGACAGCCGGCGGGGAATTCGGCGGCACGGGCACCGGCGGCGAGCCGGGACTTGCCGCGCTCAGCGGCCAACTCCTGTCGGCCCTGGACATCCTCCAGGAGGCAGACGCCGCCCCGACACCCCAGGCGGCAGTGGCGGTGGAATCCTTACTGAAGGATCTGTCGATCCTGCTGGCCAGATGGGATGCAGCAAAGAAGTAACGATAAGGTTCAGAGGTAACACTATGTCTCTGCGTTCGACTTCCACGATATCGATGCCCTCAGAGCTCTCGCCGAACAATTCCATCAGCTCGATGAATCGCGCGGCGTCTTCGCGTCTGTAGAACGGCCCCACATATTCATCTGCTTCGTGAAGATAGATCTCCTTTGCCCTGAACTCGGGAGCTCGAACTGGCATTTCGTCAGATCTCATATCGCCTGAACCTGTATATAGAGGGGAGGCGGCTCCCACAATAAATATAGGCAAGATGAAATTTTCACGCGGAACAAGCTCTCCTTTCAACTGTCACTCTCTTCCGAAAGATGCCCGGGCGATGGGGGGAACGGTCTGCGTCATCTGTTCTGCAGGTACCGTCGCCACGGTTTCCAGTAATACTTCTCCCATCCTTCGGTCACCGCCTGCGCGTCATGATCTGCCACGTTGATATGAGCGAGCTCGATGCGGCCGGAATCGCCGGCTGGCCAGAACGTCAGGATCAAAATAGAGTCGAGGTCCTTCGCACTCCAATGACTGGCCCGCCACGATTGTACGATGACGTGGTGGGGCGCGGTATAGAGCATTTTCCCTGACAGACTTCCGTTGAAGGCACGGAACTCCGATCCCGGTTCCGGACTGATGGTCACCGGAGCGCCTGTGATCGCTTCATGGCTTGCAGGATCGAGATACATGTCGAACAGTCGGTCTGCGGTTGCCGGCAAAGCAATGCTCTGCTGAATTGTCCTTGGCATGACTCGCACCTCCTCAATCCAATATATATTACTCTGCTTCGAAAATAGACAAATCGGTATCGGGATCGCAATCGCCGTCGCAATCGGAAATCTCAGCCGACAAAAGCCGATAGCGACCTCGATTGCGATTGCGATCCCGATCCCGAGGTTCACCAACCGGATGACATGCGCTTTTCATGCGTCCTAGGGTGCGCCCCGGCGCATGCGGGGCTGTTCCGAAAATAGGTCTCCGGACAGTCCTCATGGCGTGCAATCACAAGCATGGTCGATCCGTGACAATTGCTGACTCACAAAAAAAAGAAAGAAATCAGACCCTCACGAAACAATATATGCGACACAAGGAGGAGGGACCGGATCATGCAAACTCTCGAGGCGGCACCTCGTGAGGACAAAGAGGTGCTCGGCCTCTGTGACCGGACAGTGCCTGAGGCAGGATCACGACCACCACGTGATAGGGACCGGACAACGGCAGGGTTCACGATGGTCGAAATGCTGATTGCGATGCTCATCCTGGCCTTCGGCCTGCTGGCCGGGGGCCAGATGATTTACGTATCCGTGGCTTCTGAATCGCTGGCGCGCTCCAAGTGGGCTGCCGCAGTCGCAGCACAGAGCAGAGTCGAGCTTCTTGCCGACGTCTTCAGTCGTGACCAGGCGGATGTCGACCTCACCGTCGGAAACCACGGTCCGGTGATGGTTCAGGTTGCTAACCCAGCCGCTAACAGAGTTCTGAACCGGTTCAACATTACCTGGACCGTGAGCACGGTGCCCGATCCGCGCCCCGGCAAGGTGCTGCTAGCCAAGCAGGTGGTCGTGACGGTTACGCCGGTCGATGCGGCAGGCGCCACGAATCTCAAGGCTTTCCTCAATAAGATGGTGGCGGTCTCAGCCGTTTTCAGCCCGAGGAACTAATGATAAGACTTGCGAGTGTCGTGCCGTCAGACGAGCGATTTTCCGTGCGTTGCAGGATCAGCGCCGAGTCAGGCTTCAGCCTTGTCGAATTCCTGCTTTCATCCCTCATTCTGGTGATCATCGCCGGAGCAGTCTTCGATTTGCTCGGGCGGACGCAGCGCACCGCCAGCTATCAGACCGAAGTGCAAGCGGTAATCGAGAGCACACGCATCGCCATGGAGACGGTGGAACGAACCATCTCGCAGGCAGGGAACGACCCGCTTCATGCAGGTCTCCCGGGCATCATCATTACGAGCGCGACCGAGGTGCGCGTCTGTTCGGATCTGACAGGATCGGCGGCAGGCCAACCGGACAAGGGAGATCCCGATGGTGATACGGCGGACGCCAACGAAGACCTGACGATCCGCTACAACGCGGGCACCCGCACTATCGAACTCGTGAACGGAGGCGTCGCCCAGCCTGTGGCCAGTAACATCTCGGCTTTCTCAATGGAGTATTTCGACGCGACCGGGGCCGCCACCAATATCGGCGACGACGTGCGCAGAATCCGGGTCAACATGACCGGGCGGAGCGCCGTTGCCGATCCGCAGACCGGACAGGTCTTCAGCATGGAATTGAGCGGCGATATCAAACTGCGCAACCGGTGACTGGGCCGTTTGCCCCCAGGCGCAAATGCTGCCTGCCCCTTAATCATGACGTTTTTGCGTATTGCAGTAACGGCCCTGGTCCCCTCGTCGCGACGCGATCCCCCTGGGCTCTTTCATCGCTGCGATCTGAAACGCAGTCAATTCCGCCTTCAATGTCCGACAGGCTGCAACGCAGGCCCAAGCTTGGGCAGATGGCGGGAATGAAGTCGGGCATCACAGGAATAGAGATCGTACTCATGCAGGCGGTTCAAGGGGACGAGGCGTATGCTCTTGATCTCGGGCGAGAGGGGTACAATCGTGCCTGAAATCAGGTTTTTCCGGAGCGCATCGAACCCAATTTTGGGCGCGCACTGGTAGTAGAAATCCAATCGATACGGCCCGGGTTCCTCCGGTACATACGGCACCGCATCAGTGTGAATCAGCCGGAGAATATCAATCTCGATGCCGAGTTCTTCGTAGACTTCGCGACGAAGAGTTGATTCGAGAACATCGTCGTTGCCTTCCTCAGGCCTCGGAGCGAGCGGACTCTTGAGGCTGGATTCGAGAGATCCTCCAGGCAAACCCCACGCGCCCTGGGAGCGGTAGCTGTGTTGCACAAGCAGGACTTCCGGTGGCTCGGCTTCCGTGTCAAGGAGCATGGCGACGGCGCCCACTGCCCAATTGGTTGTGAGCAGCCCTCTGAGGAATCCGGCAACTCTCGGCGGGAACCTCTTCCAGATACCAAGTGCGGCACGATGCAGCAGAGGATGTCGCTCAATGAAGTGAGCAAACCATGCAAGCATCCTGGCTCCTCCTGCCGATCACACGCGCGCAAAGCAAGCATCCCACAGGTTCTCGTTACATTTTGCTGCTGCTGAAAAGCCGTGTCAAACCAAACCCCAGTCAAAGGCCCATTACCAGCGAGGGCGCCCATCGGATCAAATAGAGAAGCTGGGCGGCGGAAGGGGCCAGCACGCCATAATAGCGAACCAGATTGAAGCGAGGCGTAGAATCCCCCAGCGCAGTAGTTGCCAAACACCCGAGAAACGATCATTTCTTCGATTCAGCATGCCGCTTGCCGCGGAACGAAAAACGGTGCTTTCAGCGCGATATGAACTGCGGGGGAATTGCCACCAGGAAATCCAGGGTGGAGTCGCCATAGACTGCGAAGCCGGCGATCGGGCCGCCGGTGGAGGTTACCCGGACATAGCCGCCGATCTGGTTGAGACCCGGCACCAGTTGGTCCAGCGTGCGCGAAATGCGGGAGTTGGATTTGAGCTTGAGATCGGCTGTCCCGGACACGATTCCTTTGCGTTGGAAGACCTGAACGCGCACGGTGACATCGTTCGCGTTAGGATTGAACATGGCGACGCCGGTGAAGTAGGGCTTGCCGTCACCGCCCTCGGCCACCTGCGCAAAGATCAGATCTGAGCCGCGCGCGGCATCCAGCGGCAGGCTTGCGGCGAACTGATGGGTAACCGCCTCTCCAAAGGTCACGTCTCCCACGACTCCGGCGCCATCGGCCGCGAGCACCAGAGTGCCTTCAAAAAAGCCGGGACCCGCGATTGGATCAGGCAGGCCGAACAGCACGTCACCGCGCAAATGGAGCTGGCCGCCGGAAGCCAGGGTAATAGATTTGGGATTGGTAATTCCCGGACCCGACACCCGCAGGCCATCGTTGCCACGCAGCTCTATCATCATCGTCCTCGGACTGTCGGACGTGTTCACGAGGCTCACTTGCGTCTCGTAATCGATGCCTCCCAGGTAACCGCTGGCGAACTGCGCCCCAAATTGAGTCGCGGCCGCTGAAGGTTCTTGCGCCATGATCATGCACGGGGCGCCGTTCCCTTGGGACAGGGCGACACCTGCAATATCGGTATCGGAAGTAATCCGCAGATATCCGCTCTTGAAATTCTCAGGCAGCGAGGGAAATAAGGTTGAAACATCGGCAGCGAGGCGGCTGCGCGCCTCAAGCGTGCGCATGACGCGGGCGGGAGCGCTGGTCTCGGAGTCGTACCAGCAGATTTGGACGTTGGCCGCGGCACCTCCCGGATTGACGAGATAGAGACTGGTTCCTGAAGTCGCGTCGGCGGCAGTAATGTGCGTGAAAATCAGGTCCCTGGATGGCCGTGCCGCGGTCAACGCGCCGCTCAAATAAGTCTGGGCGTTGTCTCCCGTGACAAAGAAGGCGGCAAGCCGGCTGTCGGTCGATCTTGCTTCCACCCAGCCGCTGAATTGCGCCGGAAGTGAAGGAAAGAGCTGCTGGCCAAGGACGGCGGCCTGGGCGCCTCCCGTCAGGGAAATGGACTCGGGATTTATCGGCGGCGAAAAAGCCTGGCCATTGTCCTGTTGTGCGGAGAAGAGAACGTCCTGGGATTTGTCGCCATAGTTGGCGACGGCCAGGCCAGTGTAGCCCGAGTCGGAATTGTCCAGGAAGGGGAAAATGGTCGTCGTCATCGTGCCGCCGCCTGGATAGGCCCAGTGCAGGGCCGGCGCAGAATCCAGTGAGGCCGGCTGGTTAGGATTGCTGCTGCTGTAAGGGGCATAGATCTGCGCCAGGGCATCGGCGCGCCGTGAGATTCCGACCGTGGGTGTCAGGCCGGTGTTGCCGGAGCCATAGTCGAAGACAATGTCGCCGTTCTCAAAGAGCGTGACTGCAAACTGAACGGGAGTGCCGGCGATCAGGACTCCCTTGCTGTCGCGCTTCACGGTTTCCGCTGCCCAACGGAAACGCATGCTGTCGGGGCTTGGGTTGGATACGTAGACGTCCTCTTGTGTGACAGCGTTTCCGGTGGTGCGCAAGTCCATCCAGAGGGGGGCGATTGCAGAGTAGTTTTTCAGGGCTGATTGAGAGCTGGACCCGCTGCTGACCGGTATTCCGATCGTGATCAGGCCGTTTGTGGAGATGTAAACGGAGTCGATCAGCCGGTTGTAGAAAGGGAACCCAAAGGGAAGGGAATAAAGCCGGGTGAGATTGTCGCCAATCAGAAAAAGCCTGGTCTCCTGTAGGGTTTCCAGGCTGCTGGGCTGCGGCTTGACGTCATAAGCAGCCCGGATGCCCGCTTCCGCAAACACGTCGCTGACCCGGCCGGAGCCGTCATCGACATCACGGTAGGACACGCGAATGGTGTCTCCGGGCGCAACCTGGAACTTACCGTCATCCTTCGTGGGTGTGCCGCTTTCTGAGAGGATGCTCGCCTGATAAAGAGCGCCCGAGCGCGTGAAGGTGAGCGCTTCGCTGTCGCCCCCCGTTGATTCAATAGGCAAGGTTAAGGTTGCTTCCGCATTGTTGCTGTCCCCGACATAGACTCGAACCGTCTCGCCGATGAAGAAGACGTTCTCAAAGAAGCGCACCTTGCCTGAAGGCGATGGCAGGTCTTGAGAGGGCAGCACCTCCAGTGTCGAACCGGTGCCTCCGACTGCCATGAAGCCCATCCCACGCCGGGCAAAGGATTCCCAGATGAGATTGGCGTCTGCGCCCGCCTGGTCGGCTTGATCTGCGGCCAGCAGTGCATCCCGCATGTCCACATAAGACGGATTGGCGGGCGCACGTTTCATCGCATCGATCATGAGCTGGGCGACGCGCCGGCGGCCTTCCTCGTAACCGAACTTCTTGATTAACCTTGCGCGCAGCTCCCACATGCCTTCGACCCAGATTTCACCATCGGCATGAACTTCGGCCCCACTTCTTTTCACGTGCCCAAAATCCGCATAGCTGAGATCGTTCACGGCTAAATCGGTAGAGTACGGACGGCTTCGGGTCCCATGAAGAAAGTCCTGTTTGGAAAAGCCGCCATGGGTGAAGCTGCCATCCGGCGATGCCGAAGCCGGGACGAGATAATTCAGCGAGAAAAAATCGCTGTCGCCCTCGTTCATCGCGCCGCCCTGAACCCCTCCGATGGCAGGCGTGAGCCGGCGAAACACCCCGTGGGTGTATTCGTGCAGGACGACTTCGGCATCAAAAGCACAATCCACGTACGGGCCATTCAAGGGTCCCCACAGATAAGCACTCATGCGGGGTTTGGAACCGTCTTCGGGCGTGCTCATGCTGGCATTGTTCAGGTTGGGCACGCTGAGATCGATGCCATCTTGCGCGTCTACCCTCACGGAATCCTGACCCACACCGCCTTTGCTGAAGTTGTCTTCCTGAAAGTTGCCGGCAGGCTCGGTGAAGCCGAGTTTGTAAAAATAGTCGTGGGCCAGATTGCACCAGAAGAACAGGCTGGTCAAAGAGGCCTCTGTAAAATTCACGGGTGAGGGGGCCAGAGGTCCGAGCTGCAAATCGAAGTCGAAGTGTCCGTCTGTGGCTTTGGCCGTAGCCCCCAGGGTTTTCTCATTATCTCCAGCCTTGTCCTCCCTGACGATGACGTTGTTTCCAATCGTCTCATTATCGGGGCCCACCCACCCGATCGGAGAGGCAGTCGGATCGCCCGCGAACGACATTGACACCCGCGTGACGAAATCGGGAGGATCGGGCTTCGGCGGGATGACCCCCGGCGTCGCGCTCGGCTGCGGCGAAGAGCCGTCAAAGACCAGGCCGGTTATTTCGGTGTCCGTGATCGAGTTCCGGTAGAGCAGCGTCCCGTCGGTTGCATCGACCACACATTCATAATAGTTTTTCCCATCCGTGGCGACCGCATCGAAATGCCATGCCAGGCGCAGTTGTCTTCCCGCCGGAAACCATACCCACTGTGCCGTCACTTCGTCCGAAAAAGGCCCAAAGTGCAGCGTTGTGCGCCGGCGTGGACCTCGGGCCGGTTCCTGAATTGTACGGCGAGGGTTCGTCAATGCCGGATCCATGCCATCGATACAGGTCAATAAAGCCGATTCCGGTGATATCGATGGGGTATTCGCCGGTGAGTTGGCTGGGGGTGGGAGCGATTCGAGCTGGAAATCGACTTCGACTACTTCGCCCGCAGGGGTGATATGAATGCGCAGGTCGCTTTGGAAAACAGGAATGCCGGCCCATTGCTGGCGGAATCTGAGCAGGGTGTTACGCCCGGCATGATCACGCGCGGCAAGTTCCAGGTCTGGAAGCCATGCGCCATCGAGGCCCAGCAGGTCCAGGTGAGCGGCGGCGAATTCGCGCCCAACCATCTCCGCATCGCGCAGGTCCGGCGCTGAAAGAGGAGGGGCGAAGCGCGCAAGCGCGCGCAAGCGCCCTGATTCGCTGAAGGAAGGCGTGAAGCCGGTCCCTAGCTGTCGGGCTGCGGTCTTGAGTGCCTCGGCGGTACGTCTCGATATTGCTGCCCTGTCCGCAGCGGTAGCTTCGAGGCGGCGGACATCGACGCCCTGCTCCGTCCCCGGCAAGAGGCGAATCCCCCCGGCAAGCGCCACAAAAAACAGCCCGGTAATGAATGCCATATTACGACGGCCCAGCTCGGAGATGTTCATAAGGTGGCTACATTTCTATCCCGCCACCCATTGATGAGCAAGCAAAAACATCGATCCGGCAAGCATTGGGATCAGACACGTTGGCCGCGCCCGGCGGGCGCGGCCCGCATTCTCTGCCGAATGAAATAATGCTCATGGAACCTAGCCAACTCGGGCACGCCTCGGTTCAGCTGACCGGATGCTTCAATGGAAGCCGTAAGTGACTCATGGTTTTGGATCGACCGCCGATGAGTAGGGGTAAGAAGCGAGAAGCATTTGACTCCATGGAAGGAGCCCGTGATGACTGCAATTTTATCGTTGCCCTTTCAGCAATTAAGCCTCAAGGATGCTCCCGGACAGAGTTCGGCTTCGAACCTGGTGCGAGAGTCCCAGGCGACACTAACCCGGAAAATGGATTGGGATATTACGATCACAACGCTCGAGGGAGACCGTTTTACCCTGTCTGCCGACTCTGCCCTCTCCTTGTCCGCCAGCACTTATAGCAGAATGGACGTCGGCGGTTCGCGCACGGTGAAGCGCGAGACGGACACTCAGTCGGTTGCCGGCTCCAATCAGGTCGCCGCCTCTGCAGCAGGTAATTTCAATCCTGAGGAAATGCGCGATATTGTAAAGGCACTGAGGCAATTCCTGAAAATCGCCCGGGATATCTTGCGAGGTCATCTCGTGCAAGCGGGAAATCGGGCAGACACATTGTCCAAACTTGATTCGCTGCAATCGATAGAAGCCAGCTTCCAGGTATGGAACCAGGTGACGAGTCAGGACCGGTTGGCGATTGAAAATGCCGCGCCGGAAATCGTTCCAGCCGAATCCTCATCCTCGCCGGCAACAGGGACTGTTTCAGCTCAAGCTTGATACAAGCTCGAGAATAATGGCGGACTCCAGGCCCTCTTACGGAATCGCCGTCGAATATGGTTGCCAGGGGCACCCAGTTCTCGCCAGCTTCTGCCTCCCCCTGCTTCACGAGGTAGAAGTGCACGATATCGAGTAGACGCGCCATGATCGGCGCGGCATTTACAACCTGATGCAGGTTCGAGATTTTCGAACGCCACATGTATCGTTCCGTCGCGCCGGCGGTGCCGGAGACGGTACAGTACACGGCCATCGGGCGCTTGACGCCAGATGACTATGGCAAAAATGATGGTAAGCACCGCGTCCAAATGCCTCTTGGAATCCACGTGCGTAATGCCGTTGATTGACAGACTAATGCGAGGATCGCCAGGAGTTGCGTTCACGGCCTGCACCAAGGGGCGCCGGGGATCACCTTCGTTGAGCCCCTGAGGCATCACGTAAACATCGCCATCCACACGAGCAGCAGCGCCAACCCGCCGAGATAGGAGAGGAACCAGATCCTTCCCCCGGGGAACGACGGCTTCGCCGGACCGAACGGCCCGCCCCACGATCCAGCGGGCCGGAGATCGCGGCCTATTCCCACAACCCGCTTCGCCGCGCGCCCCATCCGTCTGAGCTGCCAGTAATAGATGGCCAGAAAGGCAAAAAACAATGTCGGGCGTGACCACGCTGGCGCCAGCAGGGGGCGCCAGACGTGCACTGCCACGATCATCGCGAACGTGCCCACGAATAGCCAGCGCCACCTTTCCGCAGTTTGAAGCAGAAAGTTCCGGCTGGCTTCATACCACCGGTGGTACTCTTCGACGCGCTCCGGCGGGAACGGAATCACGCCTCGCAGCAGGATGACCTTGGTGGGAAGAATTCCAATCGCGAGCCAGCTCAGGATCAGCGCCAGACGCCAGTCCTGCGGCGTGCGCCACAACATTATTGCCCACAGTATTGCCAGAACTACTGCCAGCACCGCCTCCGCGGCCCACGAGATGTGCTCGCCCAAAGGGCGGTTCTCGAACGCCAGCGCGAGGCCGGACATCTGCCGCGGAGTAATCTTCAGCGCCCGTCGCACCCAAATTGGAAAACCCACGAGGAACACGACGTATGGCACCGCCTGAAGCCAAATGACGGTCAAGAAGAGGCCTTGGTTAACGATTGCGATTGCCAGTCCGATCACGCACGGCGCCGCCGTAGCCGCGAGCGCCGCGCGGTAGCGTCGCAACCATTGTCGCCCCTCCGCCTCGTAGAAATGGGGAGGAACCTCGATCCCCAGGTAGTATTGGGGGCCGTGGTCCAGGGGTCGGTTCCAGTTCCTGCGAATTGCCGCTCCCGCCGAAACCACAATCAGGACCTGCGATACGATCAGCATGATGTGCATCATTTCGGGACTCATCGCAAATCTCCTCTTTGCTGCAGCGATTCCAGTTCTTCCCGCACTGCGGCGACAATCTCCCGGTATTTGAGGCCCGCAAGGATCATCTGGGTCAGCGCCGTGCGCAAGGGTTTCCGCAGTTCCTCTGGCCTCCCGCCGCGTAGGCGCCGCGAGGCAACCACCGCTCCAGCACCGTGCCGCACCGTGACCAATCCTTCTTCCTGGAGTTGCCGGTAAGCGATCGCTATCGTGTTCAGGTTGACGCCCAGGCTGCTCGCCACATGCCGTACGGACGGCAGCGCCGTCCCTTCCCGCAGGTCGCCGCGGGCGATCAGGGCTTTAATGCCGTCTACGATCTGCTGATATAGGGGGCGCTCGTCGCTGGCATTGACCGTGAGAAACATGGCTGCTATCCTGTCTACTGTATTAATACAGTATACACTTGGACCCTGTCAAGTGCTTTGTATGGGACCTGGATTGCTAGAAGCAGCGTGCGATCATTGATGTCCTCCTTGGAGCAGAGCCCGGTGCAAGAGGAATCTATATACCAAGATGATGCAGACTGCTTCACTAATACCGAGACCGTAGGACGCTGGTTTGCGCAGCACACGCTAGCACCTTGGATCTGCAGGATTGAAAGTGAATTCAGCCGGAATGTCTTCAGCGCGGCGACTAGGCGGAATCACCGGCTTGAAATCGACATGAGCGGATTCCTGCGAGGCGACCCCGAAGCGAGATGGCGGTCCTGGGAGATCACGGTGAAAAACAATATCCTGACTGTGGATGAGGTTCGCGCAGAAGAGGGCTGGGCAACGTCGACCGCAAGTACGTCCCCTGGGAAACCGCGGCTTTTGAAGATCATAGCGCCGTGCATGGGTCGACATGCTTTATGCTAAGGCTTGCGAAAAATAGGCAAATGGGGTACAACAGCGATAGACATGACAGCCGAAATTGCGATAATAAACAAGTTAGCCATAGCGCTTGCCGCGGATAGTGCCGTCACGATTGAGACCCATCGTGGGAACAAGATCTTCAATACCGTCAATAAGCTTTTTACCCTCTCAAAACATCAGCCGGTTGCAGTAATGGTTTATGGCGGAGCACAAATTCTGGACGTTCCGTGGGAGATAATAATTAAGCTTTACCGAAGGAGACTTGTAAGGTGTACCCCATTGTCTAGACAAAAACTCGGCCTTCTTAAGGTGCTTTCGCTGCCTGGTGTTTTTGTCTTTACATCAGAAAATAAAAAACCAGTAGGGCCTGTGGGAAATGTGGGAAAGTCTCGCTGCTTTTTGCG
>JAIQGI010000011.1 GCA_020072565.1 Terriglobia bacterium | reverse complement strand
CGTCCGATGAGCCAGGTGCGCCATGAGCGGGGCGGGACGTACTCCTCCGCCCGCCGCTGCACGGCCGCGCCATTCTGCTGATCCAAGGTTGCCATAGTGTTCCCAGGCAATCCGAAAGCGGGCTATTGTATCGCTCCGGGCAGAGCGCGTCAAAATTACATTTGGGCTGATCTGTCTTGCGCCCGGAAGGGAAGTCCTCGTGAACAAGGGGATGTTCCGAATTTCCGGATGGTGCCGGCACTCTTGCCGGGCCGACGAAGGAAATACGGAATGCCCCCTCTTCAGCTAGCAGGCGCGGAGCACGGTGATGAAATATCCGCCCGCCTTGTCACTCTCGTCCTCGGATTGATGATAGACGTCCTCCATCACACCGGAACGATAGTAGCAGGAGGCCACAACACGGAACCACTGATCCGGGACGATGCCGTTCACCTTGTGATCGAGCGAACCCTCTTCGAACTCAGTGCGCAGCAGCTCGAGCTCGGGCAGCTCCTCACGGCGTACATTGCCATACTCCACCCGCACGCAGGTAGCGCCGCGATTCAAGAGCCGGCGTATGTTAAGCGCGACCAGCCTGTCTCTGATCAGGGCGGCGCAGATGGGTTCAGATTCGTCCTCTGCGCCGGCACTCTCAGGAGCGCGGCGATCAGCCAGTTCCCGGGCCAACACACGGTCGTTGCGGCTGAGCTGGTGAGCGCACGGGTTGCCATTCTCTTCTGCAGAACATGGCACCATGTTGGGAAAGGCGAACACCACGAGGTCCGCAACCGCCCGCGGAAGCTCGAAATCGGGGAGCAGCGTCTCGACCAGGGTAACGTGGGGCGAGGCGCCGTTTCCCTGGCGAACCAGGCGCTTGCGGGCCATGCCAAGCAGGAACGAGGAGCCGTCAACGCCCATGAGGCGTGATGTGGGGAAACGCTCCTGGAGCCGCGACAGCAAATTTCCAGCGCCGCAGGCATAATCCACGATCACACGCGGCGTCCGCGAGAAGGAGGATCGGATGAAGTCGGCGATGTTGCGATAGGCATACCTGTGAATAGAATTTGCAGACTGGCGGTGCCACCAGAGGCCTACTTTCTCGTTGTAGGCGACAATCCCGCGGCTGAGCTCATGGTCGAATGCGATCTTCTCTGTGTTCATGCGCTTCCCATGTGGCGATCATGTTGCCTTTCTGCGGATCACAGAACAGGCAACAATGACTCGAATGCGAAAGCGGCCCGGAGAACACGAACTTCGTGCTCCCCGAGGTCCCTGTTAACAGGTGGGAAAAATGGCCGGATTTAGCGGGCAGACCCGCGGACGGCATCGCGAAGTTGGATGCCTTTTTCCTTGATCCGGTCGAGCAGGTGCCTGGCCCAGCGGAACTCCGTCGAGAGAAGCGCCAGTCCGACTGCGATCGTGACCCAGCCCGGGCCGGGTGTGACCAGCATGACCAGTCCTGCGAGAAGGAGCGCGAACCCGATCACGATTTTCGCGATTCTCTTGGTAAGGCTGAAGGCCACTCTTAACCCCCACCTGAGCTGCCGCCACGGGCAGCCTGGTGTATGTTAGCACTCCGCACCCGGCGATCCCATACCGGCCTGCGGAAGGTGCGGCGCTCGTGCCGGGGAGAATGAAGAGCCGCCATCTCAAAGCGTGGGACCCTTCCCTCGAACTTCGCCGCCCTCGATGCGTTCGGCGCAGCGGATGCAGTGGATCGCAAATGGCCGTGCCGCGAGGCGTGGAGCGCTGATCTCGCTGCCGCAGATTTCGCAGACGCCGTAGGTCCCGTCCTTGAGTTTCCTCTCAGCCTCAACCATCTTTGCGAGCTCTTCCTGGTGGATATCCACAATCTTGATACCAATGGTCTCCAGCAGGTCGACGAAGGACAGGTCTCCTGTGTCGAGGGCGTTTTCGAAATGACTGCTGTGTCCCTCGCCGAGCTTCTCAGACAGCTCGGAGTGGAGCGCGCTTTGCAGCTTTGCCCTTTCTTTCCGGAGTATCTCCTCCAGATTCTTCCGCCGGTTCTTTTTCTCTGCGGGCATCTTCATCCTCCCAGAAAGGTCCAGTTTATCGCAGCCACACTTAATTTCAACCAGGCGACTTGGAGTGAACCCTCGCCCCGGAACGGGTCTCTAATATGCTGATGACATGGATTCGAACAACGCCGCCCCAGGCCAGACGCATACACGCGAAAAAACAGGGTCAGCCGGGGTCATGCTGGGCTATGATGTGGGTGGCCTTCGAATCACCGACCAATAGAAAGGGGAGTTTTATGAAGCGATTCGTCATCTTGGCGGTCTGGCTATGCAGCAGCGGAATCTGTCTGGCGCAGGATTATACAGGGGAGCTTCAATTAACTTACCAGCGGGTGCAGAGCTTTACGTTCAACTCGGGATCTTCATTTTTCAACGTTGATGGGGCGGCTCTCAACGGCGGGGGTTTCGGTTTTGTATACAACATCACCAACAAGTTCGGACTGTTCCAGCAGATGGGCTTTTTCGGAGGCGTCGAGCAGAACGGGCTCAAGATACGCATGATTACCGAACTCCAGGGAGTGCGGCTCACTGCACACAAAGGACCGTTTGATTTTTATGCCAAAGGGGGACTCGGTTTCACGCGCTATGTCTTCGAGGTTTCCGGCGGGACCGCCGGAGTGGATTCCCACCTGGCCCTGGTGTACGGAGGTGGCACCGAATTCAGGATTCCTGGCGGCCTGTTTATGATCATCGATGCGTCGCGTCTGACCATGGGCTTGCCAAATCTGACCAATTTGCCGGGCCGTTCGAAATGGAGCAATTCGTTCCTGTTATCCACCGGAGTTGCCTTCCGTTTCTGACGCAGTGCCCGCTGCTATTGAAAACAAGGGGTGTGTCCCGGATGAAAGTAATCGCAGATCTTTGCGTTGTTCCCCTCGGCGTCGGTGTGAGCCTCGGGCGCTATGTCGCCGAGTGCGAACGTATCCTCAAGAAGGCCGGATTGAAGGTGAGGCTGCATGCCTATGGCACGAACATTGAGGGCGAATGGGACGAGGTGATGGCCGCGATAAAGGAGTGTCACCAGGCCCTGCACGCGATGGGAGTGCCCCGGCTCAGTTCCTCTGTCAAGCTGGGCACCAGGATCGACCGTGAGCAGACCATGGAGGATAAACTGCGGAGCGTCGAGGAAAAACTCTAAGGTCTCGTCAGCTTAAAACTGACTCTCAACGCTGAGGCCGCAGAGCGCGTGGAGGAACTCCTCTGTTTTTCTCCTCACATTCTGCGGTCTCTGTGTTGCGAGTCTGGTAGTCTCACTATCGCTAGCGGTATCCGGCTGCCTTGAGCTGCGCATCGCGCCTGGCCTTGAATTCACTGCCTGCTTTCCACTCCGGATATTTGGCTGCCTGTGCCACGCGGTAGCCGATCAGGCCATAAAACTGCAGATCCTGAACCGCACCGCTCATGTCCCAGTCGGAGCGCACGACATCCGCGGGCTTGTGATACACATTGGCGGTGTATTCGGCCTTGACCTTCTTGCCGTAATCGTCAGGCTTTCCGATGAAGTCGATCCCGCTGCCGCTGGCGAGGGCAGGCACGCCCTGCTTGGCAAAGGGGTAGTGATCGGAGCGGTAATAGGAGCCCTTTTCCGGCGTAGGATCGGGCTTGATGACGCGTCCCTGCTCGGCTGCCACCTGACCGGCATAATCGTCTAACTCCGAGTTCCCGAGACCGACGATGGTGACGTCTCTGGTTTTCCCATACACGTTCAGGACGTCCATGTTGATGACAGCAAGGGTCCTGGCCAACGGGTAAAGCGGTTTCTCGGCATAATACCCGGAACCGAGAAGCCCCTGCTCCTCGGCGGTTACGGCCAGGAACAGAACGGAACGCCCGGGTTGCGGTCTCACATTGTTGAAGGCACGCGCCAACTCGATCAGGCCGCCGATGCCGGTCGCATTATCCTGCGCACCATGGTAGATCTTGTCGCCGTTCACTTCGATTCCAATGCCAAGGTGGTCCCAGTGCGCGGTGTAGACGACATACTCTTCCTTCAGGCTCCGGTCACTGCCTTCGAGCTTGCCGACCACATTCCGCGACTGAATGGTCCTCACCTTGTTGTTCAGCGTGATGGAAGCGTTGACGCCGAAGGGCACTGGCCTGAAGCTGCGGGATAATGCCTGATTTTTGAGCGCGTCGAAATTCTTCCCGGCCATTGCGAACAGCGTCCTGGCCTGATCGAGGCTGATCCAGCCTTCGATTGAGACACGGGACATGTTCTTGTCTTCGGTGACCAGGTCGAACTGCTCGCCGATCTTGTTCTGCACCACCGCGAAGGGATAGCCTGCCGGCTCGGTTTCATGCACGATCAGAACGCCGGCAGCGCCCATTTTGGCGCCGGTCTCGTATTTGTAGCTCCAGCGACCGTAATAAGTCATCGCCCGGCCACCGAAGACCTTGTCGTCGAGCTTCGTCGGATCGTTCGGGTCCGGCACCGGCGGGTCACCGACCAGCATGACCAGCGTCTTTCCCTTCAGGTCCGCACCCTTGTAATCGTCCCAGGAGAACTCCGGTGCCTGCACGCCGTAGCCCACGAAGACCAGTTCCGAAGCCTGGAGTTCCGCGGTGTCGGCCACATGTTTGGTCCAGGCAACGAAATCGTCCTTAAACTTGAGCTTTTGTTCTTTGCTCCCCTTGTTGAAGGTGAGGGTGACGTTGGGGTCGGGAGTGATGCCGACGAGCGGAACGTTCTGCACCCAGGTTTTGTCGGGATTGCCGGGTTTCAACCCGGCCTTGCGAAACTGATCCGCTATGTAGGCCACCGTGAAGTCCTCGCCCTTTGAGCCTGGGAAGCGGCCCTGAAATTCATCGGAGGAGAGAATTTTGGTGTGCTCCAAAACGGCGTTGCCGTCGATCTGTCCGAATATTTCCGCAGGCGTTTTCGTGGCGGCGGGTGGCGTGGATCCCCCGCAGCCCGCCAGGGCCAGGGCGAGCACCGAAAGGGCCAGTGTGAGTGAGAATGACTTCATATTGATCTCCTTGGCATGCCGGATAAGCTAGATGTTTTGTGCTGATGTTGCAAGCGGTTTCCGGAAAGGGAACATCGGTGTCAGACCTGATACCGAGTCTTACTCGTACCCGTATTCTTTCAGGGTCTCTTCGTCGAAGCCCATGTAGTGGGCGATCTCGTGGACCAGGGTGATCTCGATCTCGCGCGCCAGCTCTTCTGCGTCAGGGAAGTCTGCCTCCAACGGTCCGCGATACAGGTAGATGAGGTCCGGTGGCTCACCCCAGTCATCGACAGCGCGCAGAGGCAAAGGTCTGCCGCTGAACAGGCCGTACAGAACTGCATCGCGTTCGCCCGCCACCTCCTCCATCAAGTCAGGATCCGGCCAGTCTTCCACTACGATCTCTATGTTCTTCATGGCGTCCAGGAATAGTTGCGGAATCCTGCCAAGTGCTTTTCTGACCTGGGCGTCGAACACGCTGCGCTTCATGAAGTCGCTTCCTGGTTTGCGGTTTGAGCGGTGATGAATATACCTCTGTTGCGTCGAAATTCAAAAGCGCCGGCCGGCTCGAATTCATTCTTGCTTAAGCATGGAACCCCGGCTTGTCTGCGGCACATAGGAAGCACGGGACTCCGTCGGTATTCACAAGTCTATGAGTCCTCGCCCTCATAATCTGTCAGAGAGATACCCGGCGTCAGCAACAAGGCATGACCGGCTGTGGGAAACTCGTGCACCCTGGCACGCGGGATCCGCGCGGCCATAAAACGCGCCTCCAGCACAGATGGCACCACCTTGTCACGCCCCGCAGCCAGAAGCACCGTGGGTACGGCGATCTCCACCAACCGAGGCCTCAAGTCGACCTCCCGGATCAGTTGCAGGCGCCGCCGATAGGCTTCCGGATCGACCTGCCTGATTATCTCGAGATAACGCTTGCGATCCTCTGCCGAAACTCCTTCCCAGAGCAGAGTGCGATCGGCGATGAGGTCCTTTACACCCTGGGCTGCTTTGAGCAGCAGCAGCGGAGTGAGTGCATGCGCCAGACGAAGGCGTAGCCGCCGGCGATAATAGGGGAAAGCGTTCACCAGGACCAGGCGGCGCACCCGTTCGGGATAGTGCAGAACGTAGTTCAGGGCTACGAGCCCGCCGAAGGATTCGCCGACAACCAGGATGGAACCCGGCGCTTCGCCCGAGGTCGCCGAGGCCAGTTTGTGGGTGAGGCCGGCCAGGTCGAAATCCGTGCCCGGCCCATAGTTCCAAGGGCGGACCCGATATTTGCCCGCCAATGCCTCCAGTTGCCGATAGAAGAGGTTGCCCGTGCCGTCCAGTCCCGGTATGAGCAAGGCGAGTGGTTTCGCATCGGTCATCCCTTCAACCATCATAGCTCCTCATTCCGAAGTGGGGTGATATCTGCTAAATTCAATTTTTGGGCTGTTTTTTGATTATCGCAGTTGCTACCCCCCGTTGGGCGTATCATCACGGCTACCTGCAACTATACAGGGGTCAACTCGAGGAGAGAAGGTGCCGGATCCTTCCGCGAAAAAGACTGCTCTGGCGCGCACCTTGCGCACGACCGAATACTTCACGCTCGCCTTCGGAACCATGGTGGGCGTGGGGTGGTTGATTGTCATCGATGACTGGCTCGGGCGCGGAGGGCCTGGCGGGGCCATGCTCGGGTTTCTTCTCGGCGGCCTGGCTCTGGTGCCGATCGCGTTCGTCTACGGCAAGTTCGTCCGCGCAATCCCCGATGCCGCCAGTGAACTCGCCTACGCGACCACCGTGTTTCCCGCTTCCGTCGGGTATTTCGCCGGCTGGCTCATGACCCTGGCCTATCTGATCGTCTGCCCATGGGAAGCGGTCGCCATCGGGAAAGTGGTGTCCTACCTCCTGCCTGCGCTCCAGACATGCGAGATCTATCGGGTCGGAGGCGTACCCGTCTACCTTCCTTCGTTGCTCCTGGGGCTTATGACAACCGCGTTCGTTGTCATTTTGAATTACCGCGGCATCAGGTTGAGCGCGCGTTTCCAGAACCTGATCACGTTCGCGTTGCTGGCGCTCTTCGCCGCCTTCACGATGACGGGATCGACGCGGGACCGGGTCGACAACCTGCGGCCTTTTTTCAGCCGCAGCCTGGACAGTGGCTGGGCCGGCGTCGTGATCTCGATCGTGATGGTCCTCCAGATCGTGCCCTATTTCATGACCGGCTTCGAATCGGTTCCGAAGTGCTCCGAGGAGGCGCGCGAGGGCTTTAACCCGCGCGGCTTCATGCGCGCCATTTTTCTGGGGCTCGGGACAGGAACCGTCTTCTATGTAGTCATCATTGGCGTAGTCGCAGCCCTGGTCCCCTGGCAGACTTTGACCAACGAGCGCTATGCCACGGCCGTGGCTTTCAGGCGTGCCTTCGGCTCGGATTTTATCGTCCGGGCAGTCATCCTGGCAGCTCTGTTGTCTCTGCTGAAAGTTTTCAACGCCAACTTTCTCACCGCGTCACGCCTGATTTTCGCCCTCGGCCGGCGCGAAATGATCCCGGCGCGAATGGGCAGGGTCCACCCGCGTTTTCAGTCACCCCATCAAGCCGTGCTTTTTTGCGCCGCGGTGACCGTCGCAGGCGCGCTGCTCGGCGAGTCCATTCTGATTCCCGTGACGGAAGTGGGTTCGTTGTGCTCCGCGCTGGGATGGCTGGTCACCTGCGTCGCTTTCATCTTCTGGCGCGGCGCGGAACCGGGGGGCGTTCCTCAAAAGCGCAGGGAGATTGCGATCGCAGGTGCCGGCGGGGTGGTGGCGATTGCGCTCCTGTTGCTGAAGCTCCTCCCCTTCGTTCCGGGAAGCTTCCGCCTGTGGGAGTACCTGTCGCTGGGAAGCTGGATCGCGCTCGGCGCAATGCTGTGGCGCCGGCCTCGAAAAATACAGGATCTCAGCGTGCCATGACTGTGATTTCTATGCACTGAGGAGCAAGCACAAGCATGGAGGTTGGATATGGTCACATTCGATGATGTCGCATCCGCGGCGCGCTGCATCGCAGGCGTAGCCCATCGCACTCCGCTCGCCACGTCGCGTTTGCTTGACGGGGTTTGTGGCAACCAGATGTTCCTGAAGTGCGAGAACCTGCAGCGCGTGGGTGCTTTCAAATTCCGCGGCGCATACAACGCCATCAGCCGTCTGCCGGAGGCCGACCAGGCCCGGGGAGTGGTTACCTACTCCTCCGGCAACCATGCCCAGGCAGTCGCGCTCGTGTGCCGACTCCTCGGAGTGTCGGCCGCTATTGTCATGCCCGACATCGCACCCGCCATGAAGCTCGCGGCCGTGCGCGCCTATGGTGCCGAAGTCGTGCTCCACGATCCCGGAACTTCCTCGCGCGAGGCGGTCGCGCGCGCGCTTGCGGCCGAACGCGGGAGCACCATCATACCTCCCTTCGATCACGCCGACATTATCGCCGGGCAGGGGACGGCGGCACTCGAGTTGTTCGAGACCGCTGGGGTGCTGGATTACTTGTTTGTCCCGTGCGGAGGGGGAGGACTGATCAGCGGATCGGCTCTCGCCGCCCGCCGCCTGGCGCCGGCCTGTAAAGTAATAGGAGTGGAACCCGCGGCAGGCGACGATGCCACGCGCTCGTTCCATTCCGGCACGCTGCAAACCGTTCACAACCCGAACACGATCGCCGACGGCGCCCGCACCTCTTCCCTGGGACAACTCACGTACCCTCTCATTCGCCGGTACGTGGATGACATGCTCACAGTGGAGGATGAGGATCTGATCCGCGCCATGCACTTTGTCTGGTCACGGCTCAAGCTGGTTGTCGAGCCGACCGGGGTGCTCGGCCTTGCTGCCGTGTTCAATCATCGCCACCCGGTGGAGGGGAAGCGTGTGGGCGTGATCCTCAGCGGGGGCAACGTCGACATCGCAGCCGCAGCTCGCTGGTTCCAATCCCTGGATTCCGGATCTTAGATCCTGGATCTTGTCTTGCAGTCCGCGCGATATTGACCCGCCTTTTCCGGAATGTCGAAAAATTGGCTTAAGCCCTCCCGGCATCCTATATTTGAGTAAGCCGTTACTTACGGGGGTGCTGGGGATGGCATTCAGGCAGACGTCACGAATTTCCGCTGAAGACCGGCGCGGGCAGATCATACGGGCAGCCATGGGACTGTTCGCGCGCCGGGGTTTCGACGGTACCACCACGCGTCAAATCTCGAAGCGCGCGGGGGTGAACGAAGCCATCATCTTCCGCCACTTCCGGACCAAGGAAGGCCTTTATTGGGCCGTGATCGAAGAGAAATGCCGCCTCGCCCGAGGAAATGGGAACTTCAGGGGCCGGCTCAGCCGGAACGAGGATGACCGCCAGACGTTTGCCGCAATTGCAGAGGAAATCCTCCGTCGCAACCATGAAGATGCCACCGTGAGCCGGCTGTTGCTCTACAGTGCCTTGCAGAGGCACGGGCTGTCCCATCGATTCTTCAGGACGTACGTCGCCGATCGTTCCGAAATACTCGCCGAGCACATCCAAAAGCGCGTGGATGCCGGGCACTTCCGGCGCGTCGATCCGCTCCTTGCGGCGCGCAGCTTCCTCGGCATGGTGGTCTATCACGTGCTGATCGAGGAGCTTTTCGGCAAGGCGCGCTCCAGGCGTCTCGGTCCGCGCGCAGTCGGCAAGGCGCTCGCCGGCATCTGGCTCGAAGGGATGCTGACCCGGCCCGCCTCGGGCTTGCAGCGGAGAAACGGACCAGGACGTGATGCCCGGGAACAGCCGTTTTCGGGAGACGATGGGATTTGACTTTTGACGATGCCGAAGCGGCAGGTCAGGAGGGACTTGATTGACATGAACTGTTCATCGATCCAGCGATACAGGCCGCTGTTGAAACTTGTTTTTCTGGCGCCCTTTCTGGCGGCGGCGCTCATTCTCTCCGGCTGCTCGAAGGAAGCGGTCCAGGCAGAGAGGAGGATGGCGGTGCCGGTGCTGGTCGCCAAGGCGCAGACCAGGGACGTGCCCGTGCAGGTGACCGGGATCGGAACCGTGGAAGCTTACTCCACAGTTTCGGTGAAATCGCTGGTTGCCGGGGCGCTTGACGAGGTCGATTTTACCGAAGGCCAGGAGGTAAGGAAGGATGCGCTCCTCTTCACGATCGACCCCAGGCCCTTCCAGGCTGATTTGCAGCGGGCCGAGGCCAACCTGGCGCGCGACACCGCGCAGAAGAAACAAGCCGAGGCGAATGTAGCCAGAGATCAGGCTAATGCGCAGAACGCGGCCATTGAAAAACGCCGCTACGAAGTGCTCTATCAGAAGGGAGTCATCGCCAAGGAAGTCTTTGACCAGTACAGCACCAGCGCGGATGCTCTCGATGCGGCCGTGCGCGCTGATCAAGCGGCTGTGGAAAACGCGAATGAGGCGATCCGGGCGGATCAGGCTGCGATAGAGGAGGCAAAGCTCAATCTCGAATACTGTTACATCCGCTCCCCGCTCGACGGCCGCACCGGGGCAATTCTTGTCAAAAGGGGCAATATCGTCAAGGTCAACGATACTACCCTGGTGGTCATCAACCAGGTGCATCCCATCAATGTGGACTTCTCTGTTCCCGAGCGCGATCTGCCGGTCATAAGGCAATATGTCGCAAAAGGGAAGGTCCGGGTGGACGCGAACGTTCCCAACAGCGCCGGTGCTTCGGAGCAGGGAACCTTGTCTTTTATCGACAACTCGGTCAACTCCACCACCGGAACAATTCTGTTGAAAGGGATTTTTGAGAACCAGGCCGGGCGCCTGTGGCCGGGGCAATTCGTGAACGTGACGGTTACGCTCACGACCCAGCCGAACGTCGTCGTAGTGCCCAGCCAGGCGATTCAGACCGGGCAGGCGGGACAATATGTTTTCGTGGTCAAGCCCGATATGACCGTGGAATCCCGTCCCGTGATCGTGGGGAGAATCACCGGGGACCAGAGTGTCATCGAGAAAGGACTCCAGCCGCGTGAGACGGTGGTGACCGACGGGCAGATCCGCTTAGTTCCTGGCGCCCTGGTTCAAGTTAAAACAGCTCTGTAAGGCAGGAAGCAGTTCATGAACATTTCAGAATTTTTCATCCGCCGGCCGGTCGCCACGTCTTTGATCATGGCGGCCATTCTGTTTTTCGGCATCTTCGGCTATCGCTTGCTCCCGGTCAGCGATCTTCCCAACGTCGATTACCCGACAATCGCAGTAGGCGCCGCGCTTCCCGGTGCGAGCCCCGACACCATGGCTTCGGCGGTGGCGACGCCGCTGGAGAAGCAGTTTTCGACGATCGCGGGCATTGACTCGATGACCTCGACCAGCAATCTCGGCCGCACTTCGATCACGATCCAATTCAACCTCAGCCGGAACATTGACGCGGCCGCCCAGGACGTGCAAGCGGCGATCGCCAAGACGCTGGGCCAGTTGCCTCAGGACATGCCTAGCCCTCCTACATATCAGAAGGTCAACCCTGCCGACCAGCCGATTCTCTACATGTCGCTGACGTCGCCGACGCTGCCCATGTCCCAGGTGGACGAGTACGCGGAGACGCTTATGGCGCAGCGCATCTCCATGGTGAGCGGCGTGGCCCAGGTTCAGGTCTTCGGCTCGCAGAAGTATGCGGTGCGCGTGCAGGTTGATCCGCAAGCGCTTGCTACGCGCGGCATCGGCATCGACGAGGTTTCGAACGCAATTCAGAAAGCTAACGTGAATTTGCCGACCGGGACGCTCTGGGGGAAGAACGAGGCATTCACGGTCGAGGCGAACGGCCAGCTGACCGAAGCGGCACAATACCGGCCCCTGATCGTAGCCTACCGCAACGGCTCGCCCGTGCGTCTTGGTGACCTCGGCCGCGTGTTCGACAGCGTGGAAAACGACAAGCTCGCGAGCTGGTATATCGACACGCCCGCCATCGTACTCGCCATTCAGCGCCAGCCCGGTACGAACACCGTGGAAGTCGTGGATGGCATCCGGCAACTGCTCCCTTCCTTCCGCGCCCAAATGCCGGCCTCGGTTGATCTCTCGGTACTGTACGATCGTTCCGAAGGGATCCGAGACTCGGTGAGCGACGTAAGATTCACGCTTTTCCTGACCATCGCCCTGGTGGTGCTGGTTATATTCCTCTTCCTGCGCAATCTCTCCGCCACGGTCATCCCCAGCCTGGCGCTGCCGATGTCGATCGTGGGCACTTTCGCCGTGATGTATCTGCTGGACTACAGCGTCGACAATCTCTCGCTGATGGCGCTGATCCTGTCGGTCGGATTCGTGGTCGACGATGCCATCGTGATGCTCGAGAATATCGTGCGCCACATGGAAATGGGCGAGCCTCCGATGAAGGCGGCGCTCAACGGCTCGCGCGAAGTCAGCTTCACGATTCTGTCGATGACGCTCTCGCTTGCTGCCGTCTTCATCCCGGTGCTGTTCCTGGGGGGAATCGTGGGGCGCCTGCTGCACGAGTTTGCGGTGACCATCACTTCGGCGATACTGGTGTCGGGGATTGTCTCGCTGACCTTGACGCCCATGATGTCCAGCCGCTTCATCCGTCCGCCCGGGGAGCAGCGGCACGGCGGTGTTTACATGGCCACGGAACGGATTTTTACCGGGATGCTGCGCGCGTATGAATGGAGCCTGAAGAGGGTATTGCGCCATCCGGTGCTCACCACGGCCGTCGGCGCCATCGTGCTGGCCGCCACACTGTATCTGCTCGTCACGATTCCGAAGGGCTTCCTTCCCAGCGAGGACACAGGTAACATCTTCGCCTTCACGGAGGCAGCTCAAGGGATCTCATTCGATGCCATGGAAGCGCACCAGCAGGCAGTCGCGGCGATTCTGCGCCAGGATCCCAACGTGAAGTCATTCTTCTCTAGCGTGGGCGGCGGCGGCCCCGGCGGCGGCATCAACTCGGGCGTCCTGTTTCTCCAATTGAAACCGCATCCGGAACGCCGTCTGAACGTGGATCAGGTGATTCAGGAGCTGCGGCCCAAGCTGGCGGTGGTTCCGGGCATGAATGTCTATATGCAGAACCTGCCGCCGATCCGCATCGGCGGGCAGTTGACCAAGAGCCAGTACCAGTACACGCTGCAGGGTCCCGACACTGACGATCTCTATCGCTACGCGCCCGAATTGCAGCAAAAGCTCAGCCAGATTCCCGGCTTGCAGGACGTCACCAGCGACCTGCTGATTAAAAATCCACAGGCCAACATCGAGATCGACCGGGACAAGGCATCCGCGCTCGGGGTTTCTGTGAGCGAGATCGAAGACGCGCTTTACACTGCTTACGGAGACCGGCAAATATCGACGATCCTCGCGCCCAACAACCAGTACCATGTCATTCTGGAACTGGACGACCGGTACCAGCAGGACCCGGCGGCTCTCTCCATGCTTTATGTCCGGTCGACCAACGGACAGCTGGTGCCTTTGAATGCCGTCTCTGGGGTTGCCCGGGGTTTCGGTCCTTTCTCCATCAACCACCTGGGACAACTCCCCTCGGTGACCATCTCGTTCAATCTCAGACCCGGGGTTGCCATCGGCGATGCCGTGACGGAAGTCCAGCGTGTTGCGGCCAATACCCTGCCGTCGACCATCAATGCAAGCTTCCAGGGCACCGCCCAGGCGTTTCAATCCTCGATGGGTGGCCTTACGTGGCTGTTGGTTGCAGCCATCGTGGTGATCTATATCGTGCTCGGGATCCTGTATGAGAGCTTCATCCATCCTGTGACGATCCTTTCCGGTCTTCCCGCTGCCGGATTCGGGGCCCTGATGACACTGGTCCTCTTCCACAAGGATCTGGACCTCTATGCCTTCGTGGGGGTGATTCTGCTGATCGGAATTGTGAAAAAGAACGCCATCATGATGATCGATTTCGCCCTGGAAGCGCAGCGGAAAGGGGGAAAGAGCCCGGCGGACGCCATCTTTCAAGGCTGCGTGATCCGGTTCCGGCCCATCATGATGACGACCATGGCGGCCCTGATGGGCAGCCTGCCGATCGCCCTCGGCTTCGGCGCCGGCGCCGAGACGCGCCGCCCGCTGGGCCTGGCGGTTTGCGGAGGCCTGCTGTTTTCTCAGCTCGTGACCCTGTACATTACCCCCGTCGTGTACACATATATGGAGTCGTTCCAGGAGTTCGTGAGGAAACACTCGCGCCGCCGCGTCCGCTTCGACATGGCAGAGCCGGAACTTGTCGGAGACGGCAGCAGACCCACGTTGCCCGAAAAAGCCCGCTAGAGCTGCCGACAAACCGGGATGCGATCGACGCGAACCACAGCTGAAAGTCATGACGATGTCATGCCGGCGATCGCGAGGTTTGTCGAGAACGAGGCCGCCGGCGCCATCTGCAACCTCTGATGGAGCAAGGAATATGATGTCCCTCGTCAGTGCTCCAAGTGCCATCCGAATGGCGATTTCCCCGGTGCGCTGAGCGACGGATTGGGACACGACCCAGCTCTTTACCTTGTGCCATTGGCCACTGTTCCCCTTGACTGTTGTTTTCTCGGCTCGCGACCCTGTATATTACTTCCGTCCTTTACACATTTATGGAGTCGATCCGGAAGTTCGTGAAGAAACACTCGCGCCGCCACGTTCACCTCGACAGGGCAGAGCCGGAACTTGCGGGGGGCAGCGACAGGCAGACATCGCCGGGGACAGCCCACGCATTTCTGCCTGAGGGCCCCAGGACAGGATTCTAAACCGCCATATTCAAGGACTCCGAGGGACCGGTACCCGCATCACTGTGGAGTATTTGTGTCTGGGCGCCTTTCGGATCTGAAAATTTTCCTGATCGGATGAGTATGAAACACAACAGTGTCGTGCCGGCGGCCTTCGCCGCGGCGTTCTTGGTGCTTTTGTCGGCATCAGGCTGCTCTCGCCCAGGTCCCACGGTGACAGCGGACCCTGGGACTCCAGTCGTGGTGCAGGCGATTCAGGTCCAGCCGGAAAAGGTCCAGCGCACGGTGGAACTCGTCGGCACCCTGGAGGGGGAACACGAAGTGACGGTGTCAAGTGAGGTGTCGGGACGCGTGTTGGCGGTGCGCGCCGACCTGGGCGACCACGTGACGCAGGGGCAGGCGCTCGTGGAGATCGACTCCCGGGAACTCACCCTGGCCGTGGACAGGCAGCGGGCAGCTCTTCAGCAGGCGCTGGCGTCCTTGGGCTTATCCAAGGAAAACGACCCGATGCCGGCTCCTGAGCAGACTTCGGTTGTGCGCAAGGCCGCGGCAGACCTGTCCGACGCCAGGACGAACTTTGAGCGCGCCCAATCTCTGCTTGCCAAAAACGTGGTTGCCAGACAGGTGTACGACTCGGCGGAAGCACGCTACCAGGCGGCGGAAGCCAATTACACTTCTGCTCTCGAAGGGGTGCGCAATCTCGTGGCCCAGGTGGAAAACCTGCGCGCCCAGCTTGCGCTCGCACGCAAGAAGGTCACCGACACCGTCGTCCGCGCCCCCTTCGACGGCACCGTGCGCGCGCGCATGGTGGAAATCGGACAGTATGTAAAAGAGCAAGGCGCCATCATGTCGATCACCTCAATAAATCCTCTCAAGCTGCGTGCGGGCATTCCGGAGCATTGGTTCCCTTATGTCGCCGTCGGCGCCCGGGTCGATCTCGCCGTGGAGGCTTACCATGAAGAATTCCAGGGCAGAGTCGTCCGTGTGGCGCGCACGGTCGATCCACAGAGCCGCACATTTTCGATCGAAGCGGAGGTCGAGAACTCCAGGGAGCGGCTCCGCCCCGGCCTGTTCGCCCGCGCCGTCCTGATCACCTCCAAGGCCGACCTGGTCCTGCGCGTGCCTGCGGGTGCCGTGATTTCCTATTATGGAGTGCAGAAGGTCTACGAGATCGAGAATGGTCAGATCCGCGAAAAGGTTGTGAAGCTCGGCGACCGTTTTGGAGACGTCATTGAAATCACGGAAGGGGTGACGCCCGGCGCCTGGATCGCGGCCACGGAGCTGACCAGGATCCACCAGGGCAGCCGCGTTGAAATCAAGAAGGAGAGCTAGATGGGGCTGGCTGCGCTGTGCGTTCGTCGTCCGGTCTTCGCCACCATGCTGATCATGGCTCTGGTGGTGCTGGGGGTGGCTTCGTTTCGCGAGCTGGGCATCGACCAATACCCCAAGGTCGATCTGCCCATCGTCACGATCACCACCGTCCTTCCAGGCGCCAGCGCCGAGGAGATGGAGACTGAGGTCACCAAGCCGATCGAAGAGGCGGTCAACACGATCCAGGGGATCGACGAGCTGCGCGCCAGCACGGTGGAAGGAGTCTCGCGCGTCATCGTGACCTTTGTGCTCGAGCGCGACACCGAGCAGGCGGCCCAGGATGTGCGTGATAAAGTCGCGGTGATCCTGCGCCGGCTCCCCTCGGGAATCGACCCGCCGGTTATCGAGAAAGTCGATCCGGATGCTTCACCGATCATGTCGATCAGCGTCTCGGGGGATCGCAGCCTGCGCGAGATCACCGAGATCGCCGACAAGCAGATCAAGCAGCGGCTCGAAGGTGTGAGCGGCATAGGCCAGGTGTTGCTGATCGGCGGGCGCAAGCGCGCGATCCAGGTTGAGATCGACGCGGAAAAACTGAGTTCGCTCGGCTTGAGCATCAGCCAGGTTTCGCAGGCGCTGCAGCGCCAGAACGTGGAGATTCCCAGCGGACGCCTCGACCAGGGCCGGCGTGAGCTGATGCTGCGTACCCTGGGACGCATCTCTTCGCCGGACCAGTTCCGGGAGTTGATCGTCAGCACCAGTGACGGCGTCCCGGTTCGCATCCGCGATTTCGCCACTGTGACCGACGGTTTCGAGGAACCGCGCGACCTGGCGCGGCTCGATGGCAATCCCGCCGTCACCCTGTTGGTGCGCAAGCAATCCGGCACGAATACCATAAAAATCATCGATACGGTCAAAGCCAAGCTGGCGGAGATCAGCAGGACTCTGCCACCCGACCTCAACGTCAGCGTGATCCGGGACCAGTCGACGTTCATCGAGGGCTCCGTCAACGCCATTTACGAGCACCTGGCCCTCGGTGGATTGTTCGCCAGCATCGTCGTTTTTTTCTTCATGCGCAACTGGCGCTCCACGCTGATCGCCGCCGTTGCCATACCGACCTCCATCATTTCCACATTCACCATCATGCGGGCGCTGGGTTACACCCTGAACAGCCTCACGCTTCTGGGGCTGACCGTATCGGTCGGTATTGTGATCGATGATGCGATTGTCGTGCTGGAAAACATATTTCGCTATATCGAAGAGAAGCACTTCAAACCGTTCGACGCCGCCGTGGCTGCGACCAGGGAAATCGGGCTGGCGGTGATGGCCGCCACTCTCTCGCTGGTCGTGATTTTTGCCCCTGTGGTGTTTCTGGGGGGCATTCCCGGGCGCTTCCTGCAGAGCTTCGGAGTGACTGCGGCCGTCGCGATCATGGTCTCGCTGCTCGTCAGCTTCACGCTGACGCCCATGCTGTCATCCCGCTTTGTCCGGATGCGCGAGGATAATGCCAAGGCGTCACATCACGGATCCAAGGAGAGGGGATTCTATCGCTGGCTCGAGAACAAGTACCTCCGTACGCTTGAATGGAGCCTGGCGCATCGGAAGACCATGGTTTTGATCTGCACGCTGACCTTCCTGTCGATCTTCCCCCTGGGGGCGCGCATCGGCATGGATTTCTTTCCCGCGGACGACCAGGACGAGTTCGAAGTGGTGATCAAGACGCCGGAAGGGACATCGCTGAGCGGCACCGACACGATCCTGCAGCAGATGGAAGAACGCATCAGGAAACTCCCCGAGGTCCGGCACCTTCTGACCACCATCAATTCGCAGGGTACTGGAGAGGTCCGTGACGGCTCCATTTATGTCCGCATGTCGCCGCTCCAGAGCCGCGAGATCAGCCAGTTTGACGTAATGAAACAGGCCCGCGCGGCGCTGCAGGATTTTCCCGGTGTGCGTGTTGCGGTCCAAAACGTGAGTTCGATCGGTGGCCGCGCCACCCCCGTAAACGTGATCGTGCGCGGCCCGGACCTGAAGGAACTGGCGCGCCTGTCGAACCTGTTCACGGAGAAGATGAAGGAGGTTTCCGGCCTTGTGGATGTCGACAGCTCCGTCAATGTCGGCAATCCCGAGGTGCAGGTCAACATTCTGCGTGACAAGGCTTCCGATCTGGGAGTGTCTGTCAACGATATTGCGCGCGCACTGCGAACCATGGTTTCCGGGGAGGAGGACATCACCAAGTACAAGGAAGGTGACGAACTCTACGAGGTGCGACTCCGGGTCCGTCCCGATCAGCGCGGCAGCGCCGGGGTCATCGCCGGGCTGATGGTGCCGTCATCCCAGGGCCGCCTGGTCAGGCTCGACAACGTGGCTCTCATCGAGCGCGGCACGGGGCCGGCGCAGATCGATCGCTACAACCGGCAGCATCAGATCACGCTGTCGGCCAATCTGCTGCCGGCCAAATCGCTGGGGCAGGCGATGAACGACGTGCAGGCCATCATCACCGGCGCCGGGCTGCCGGTCGGTTATGATTACTACTTCACCGGGCAGGGCAAGGTGATGGTCGAGATGGTCATGAATTTCCTGATTGCTTTCGTCCTGTCATTTATTTTCATGTACATTGTGCTTGCGGCTCAATTCGAGAGCTTCATTCATCCGATTACCATTCTGGCTTCACTGCCCCTGGCCGTGCCGTTTGCGCTCGTATCGCTCTTTGCCACGGGCAAGACCCTGCACATGTGGAGCGCCCTGGGCCTGCTGCTTCTGTTCGGAGTCGTCAAGAAGAACTCGATTCTCCAGATCGACTTCGTCAACCGGCTGCGCCGCGAGCAAGGCTACGAGCGCCATCGGGCGATGATCGAGGCCAACCGCGCCCGGTTCCGCCCGATTCTCATGACCACGCTGTCGATCGTGGCGGGGATGATTCCGACCGCATTCGGCACGGGCCCGGGTTCCGCGACCCGGTCGGCGATCGCGGTCGTGATCATTGGGGGCCAGTCGCTCTGCTTCCTGCTTACACTGCTGGCGATCCCCGTCCTTTACACGATTCTCGACGACATCGTCACCATCCGGTGGCGTGAACGCGCCCGCTTCTGGCGCCTCGCCTCAGCCGCAAGCCGTGCAAAGTAACTGAGTCAGACGACGTTGATTTCTCGGATGGATGTCTTGGCACGGAAGCGGTCGAGCCGGAGGGGTGCGATATCGAGCGAGCGGGCGTTTCCCGACACAATCTCCTCAGCCAGCAGCTTTCCGACTGCCGGGGCGTGCTGGAAGCCGTGGCCGCTGAATCCGTTCGCGAGGTAGAATCCTTCGACCTCCTGCACCTTGCCGAGGATGGGGTGAGCGTCGGGGCTCATCTCGTATAAGCCGGCCCAGGCCCGATGGATGGCCGCATCGGCCAGAGCGGGATAGCGCTTCAGCCCGATCACCAGCACTTTTTCCAAAAAATCCGGGTCGACATTCAGGTTGAAAGACGAAAGCTCGTCTGGGTTTCCCATTCCCATGAGCACGCCGCCGCTCTCCCGGTGAAAATAAAAGGTCGTAGTGAAATCAATTACCATGCGGTAGTCGTGCGGCGCCTGCTCGAACGGAAACGTGGTGTACACGTGGCGGCGCTCGGGGAACACCGGGAGGTCAATTCCTGCCCAGGCAGCGACTTCACGCGCGTGCGGGCCGGCGGCGTCTACCAGGATTCTGCAGGGAAGGTATCCTTGACTGGTTTCCACTCCTTCTATTCTTCCACCGGCGCACCGAACTCCGGTGGCGGAAACGCCGGTATGGATCTTCGCACCCTGGCGGCGCGCTGCGGCCGCGTAACCTTGAGTCATGCCGTTGGGATCTCCTATGCCGTCCAGGGCGCAATAAGTCCCACCGAGCACGCCGTCCAGGGACACATGCGGCGCGAGCCGGGCAACATCTGCAGGTTCGAGAAATTCCGACGATACTCCGAGGCGATTCTGGAGAGCCACATTTTCCCGGAACGTCACCACTTCGTCAGGCCGGGACAGCAGGAAGAGATATCCGTCCTGATGCAAATCCACCGGCCAGTCCATCTCATCCCGAAAAGCCAGGAGCATTGGAATGCTAAGGCGGGAAAGGCGTATGTTGATCTCCGTGGAGAACTGGTGCCGAAAACCGCCTGCGCAACGCCCTGTGGATCCCGTTCCCAACAGGGTCTCACGCTCGAGCAGGACGATGCGCCCGGCGCCCATGCCGCCGAGATGGTAGGCGATGCTCGCCCCGACGATTCCCCCACCAATTACCACAACATCCGCGTATCTCGAGTCGTTGAAATACATGCGCAAAAACCCGGCGACACGACACCAGCTTCTTAATCTCGGAGAAGATTCTGTCCGGGAGATTACTGGAAATCAGGAAACCGGTATCCTGGCACCCAACAAAGGATTTTCTACTCGCCCAGGACCTGGAAGATGACCTCGCGGGTGCGGGGCCGGTTGTCGAAGTCGATGAGGACAAGCTGCTGCCATGTGCCCAGCAGCAGTCCGGCGCCTTCGAAAGGGATTGAGAGGGCGGCCTTCATCAGGGCGGCCCGCACGTGGCTATAGCCGTTTCCGTCGCCCCATCGCTGATCGTGCTCGTAGCGAACCGTTCTGGGCACCAGCCTCTCAATAGCGGAACGCAGGTCGTGAATCGCGCCTGACTCAAACTCGATGGTGGTCACCGCGGCGGTAGAACCCGGGACGAAAACGTTTACCACCCCGTTTTTCAACTCGCTCTGTTCCAGGGCCTTTGCTGCAAGGGGGGTAATGTCCAGGATCTCTGCCTCGCCCCGGGTCTTCACCTGCTCGTGATAGGTGCGGATGACCATCTGCTATTTCATCTCCAGCTCTGCCCTGGCAGCGGCGATTACCTTGTCCAGCCCCATCAACGAGTTCTGGTGGGTCTGCCTCCAAAGGTTCTCGAGTTGCTGTTTCGCCGGCGCCGCAGACCGGCCATTGAGAAGCATGGCTTTTGCGAAGTTTTTCAACGCCATGCTCGTATTGCGCGTCTGCCAATAGCTCATGCCCAGCCAGTAGTAGGCATAGTCGTTGCGTGGATTGTATTTGATCGAGTTTTCGAGGTTGGGAATCGCGGCAGGGAATTGCTGGTTCTGGTACGCTGCGGTGCCGATGATATAGTAACACGCCGTGAAGGCGCCGGTTGTGTAAGTGGTCCAGTCTTTTTCGGCCATCTGTTCAGGCCTTTTCGCTGCCTGAATCACCTTGAGACACTGTTTGGCATATTTATCGGCCTCCGCCGTTCTCTGATTGTCGGAGTAGATAATCGCCATCTGGAGCATGATCTCGTAGTTGTCGGGCAGTTTGGAGACGGTTTTTTCGCCCCACTCGACAAACTTGGCATTGTTGCCGATTTCCTTGTAGGCCTTGGCTATGGCGTAGGCGAGATTTCCACTCGGATTCGCGCGGTACGCTTCTTCCCCGAAGATCACGAACTGCGGATAGTTTTTGCTTGCCGAGTACGCGTCTGCCACGAGCGCGATGGTATAGGTATCACCGGGGACGACGCTCAGGAACTGTCTCCCCGCCGTTACCACCTGGGGCCACTTCTTGGCGTCCGATAAGCTTTTCAGCATGCTCTGGAAATCAGCGGTTATGTGCTGCTGCAACTCGGATTTCGGATACTCCTTGAAGAACTTGAGGATCAGGTCCATCTTCTTGGCAGGATCGGGTTCGCCGGTGATGGCCTGGTAGGCGCCATACTCCTCAACCGTATACTGAGGAGGTTTTTCCTGTGCCGGCGCGTTCAGGTTCGGGTGGATAAGCGCAACACCGCCAAGGATGAAAGCAACAAGTAACACTCTGATGGTTGAGCCTGACAGAGAAGTCATGTCCTTAGCTCCTTATCAATGCGGAGCACCGTCAGCGCGCGGGAGCCGCCCGCACCGGAGAGTGCCCCTGCAGACTTCGATTGGTTCCAGTAGAAGAGCGGCATTCCTACTCTATAACAGAGCAGAAATAACTGTCCAGAATTAACCATGCGGGTTGCGAGGGTCGCGAACATACTCGGCGACCTGCCGCAAATTCTCTGTGGTCTTGGAAGCCTTTGCGGTTTATTCTTCGGGCCATGATCGTTGAGGAAGTGCTGCTTGCCGCCATCGACTTCGAAGACGAGACCTTCCGGATAAGTGAAGACCTCGATCTTGCCCGGATGTGTCCCTCGCTTCAGGCAGCCGGCCTGATCCATGCCGTGATCCTTCTCGAGGGCACGGTTGCACCCGGATACAGGATCGTCTGCGGATTCCGCAGGTTGCACGGATTGCGCCGCCTGGGGAGAACCACGGCGGCAGCACGGATCCTGCGTCCGGCTGAGTTCGGAAAGCTCGAGGTTTTTCTCAAAGCCATCTGGGACAACCTCTCGCACCGGCAGCTGTGTCCGCTGGAAACCGCGCGGGTCCTGTACACTCTCAAGCACGAATGCGGCGTGGAATCCGAGGTTCTGATAGAGCGCTTTCTTCCCTTGCTGGGTCTGTCCCCGCACCGCAACGTGCTGCGTACGTACCTCACACTGCATGCGCTGCATCCGGAATTGCGGATCCTGTTGAATGCAGGGCATCTAACCCTGTCGAGCGCGGAACGCCTTGCCGGAGCGGCGCCCGAGACTCAGGCTGGTTTGGCCTCCATACTGGGCAAGATCCGCCTGAGCGCGAGCCTGCAGCGGGAAACACTCGATCTGGTCGAGGACCTTACCGCAATCGGGCGCACCACACCTGCGGAGGTATTGAGCCAGCCCGAGATCCTGGCTGCGGCAAGTGATGCCCGCATCTCCGCCTTCCAGAGAGGGGAGAAAATACACGGCTTACTCTATCGGCAGCGCAACCCGCGCATTTCCCAGGCGATTGAGAGGTTTCATTCTGAAAAGGCGGGGCTGAACCTGCCGGGGACCGTCCGGCTGTCACCGGACCCATTTTTTGAGAGCCCACGCCTGCGCGTGGAGTTCGATGTCGCTTCCGCCCAGGCTTTTCGCGAGACCGTCGCGGCTCTTGAGCGGGCTTGCCGGACGACTTCGTTGGATCGTTTGTTCGAGATCGCCTGAAGGATGCCGATGGTTCCCTATCGTCCCGAGCGCATCGTAGTCCAGGAAGAGGCGTGGAACGATGCCGCCACTCGCGAGATGCTGCGAAGACTGGAGGGCATTCCCACGCGAACAGTCCGCGACCTCGATGCGCTTCTCCCGGAGCTGCGGGCCGCTTCCGACTTTCGTTCGGCGGCGAAACGCACCTTGATCCTGGCGCGCAACCGAGGCAGCTTCATGAAGGAGTGTCCGGGCGCAGGTGCCGAGATCTGCTGCAACTACTTCGTGATCAACTATGCATTGAATTGCCATCTGGAGTGCACCTACTGCGTCCTGCAGTCATTCCTCAACAATCCGGCCCTGACCATCTACACCAACATCGATGATCTCATGTGCGAGGTGAAAACGAAGGTGCAGCTCGTGCCCGGGCGCACTTTCAGGATCGGGACCGGGGAGACCGCCGACTCTCTTGCGCTCGATGACATAACGCTTTACTCGCACCGGCTGGTACCGTTTTTCCGCAACCTTCCGAATGCAGTGTTGGAGCTGAAGACGAAATCAGCCCAGATAGCCAATCTACAGGCGCTGGATCATGGCGGGCATACCATCATTTCGTGGTCGCTCAACCCCAGACGCATCATTCGCAACGAAGAATTGAGGACCGCCACCCTCGAGGCGCGTCTTGCCGCAGCCCGCCGGTGCCGTGAGTGGGGATTTCGCGTCGGCTTTCATTTCGACCCTCTGATCCATTACGAAGGCTGGGAAGAGGATTACGAGGAGGTGGTCCGGGATCTGTTCCGGCACGTGGATCCAGACGGTGTCTGCTGGATCAGTCTCGGATGCCTGCGCTTCACCCATGACTTGAAAGACATCGTCCGGCGACGGTTCCCGCGATCCAATGTCCCTTACGGAGAGTTCGTCCCGGGCAACCACGGCAAGCTGCGCTATTTCCGGCCCATCCGCGACGAGATGTACGCGAAAATGAGGGCCTGGATCGGCGAGCGCGCGCCGCAGGTTTTTGTCTATCTGTGCATGGAAAATCGCGCAGTATGGGAGCGAACCTTCGACTGTGCGCCGGCATCCTCGGACGAACTTGCAGCGAAATTGGATTCGCTGGCCGGCATCCACGAGTGCCGAGAAGCAAGAACCGCCACACGAATAGAGCCTGGGGGCGATTCTCAGTTGTGACGGGGTCTCTGCGGCCTCAGCGCACTCTGTGTTGAGATGGCTTGGGTGCGGCCATGCCGCGACATGCGTTTCGAGGGGGATTTTGCTGTCAGAGAATTTGGTTCTGCTTTAGCTCTTTTTCTTGTGATTCTTGTCGAGAAAGGAAAGATCTCTGGCGGAACTGCGCGAGGTCTGACTATGATCGGAATAGCAGAAAGCCAGACAAATCACAAGCAGAACAGCCAAAAGAGTCAGAATGATCCCGACCATTGTTCCTCCACCGCACCCCTTTGCCAAATCAAAGGATGCAAAACGCTATAGCGAGGAAAATCAATTTCTGACCTTTCCGACCCGACTTCCCTGTTTTCCACCCCGAATAATCTCATTACATTCACAGATCTCTCGGAAAATCTCAACTCATTTTTAAATAAATATCTTCCTCACAGTTAATTAGATGCAAGAACCTCCTGTGGAGGTTCAGTGACAGAAGTCAGATATCATGCCGACCCGGAATGACCGCAGAGCCGGCGGCAGAGGTAGGGCCCTTATTGACCGGAGGTTGTTCCCTGTTTGCTGTGGAACAGATTGGTTTCTCGATCGCGACGACTTAGATATTTATGGGTGTGATAAAGTTATAATCACGCAACGACATGCGAGGAGAGGACCGATGAAGGGTGATTTTGAGGCCAGGGATCTGGTGTGTGGGATGAAAGTAGATCCGGACACGGCTGCGGGTAAAGCCGACTTCAAGGGCCAGACCTACTATTTCTGTAATCCATCCTGCGAAAAACGATTCCGCGAGGCTCCCGAGAGATTTTTGACGGCAAGGCCCAAGTTCCTCACCGCTCTCGACGCTGCGCCGGAAATGGCCCGGGATCCTGTGTGCGGCATGAGCGTTGACCCGCGCCACGCAGCGGCCGAAGCGGATTACCAGGGGATGAAGTATTACTTCTGCTGCCGGTCCTGTGCCGACCGATTCGTGGCGGCGCCGGAACGTTTCCTGGCGCTCGGAAGCGCCGCTCGGTCAGAGCCTTTTGTGCAGCGGGTCGAGCCGGAGGATGAGGCGACACAGTACCTATGTCCGATGCACCCGGAAGTCCGCGCCGGCAGCCCAGGTACGTGCACCGCTTGCGGCATGGTCTTGGAGCCGTTGCCGATTGCGCCCCGGTCCAAGATCGACTACATCTGTCCCATGGATCCCGAAGTGGTCAGCGACAAACCCGGCACATGCCCCGTTTGTGGAATGGTGCTGGAGCCGCGCACGGTCACCCTCGAAGAAGAGGCGAATCCGGAACTGGACGGGATGAAAAGGCGATTCTGGATCAGCTTGATCCTCACGGTCCCGGTGGTGCTGATCGCAATGGGTGAGATGATGGCCGGACCCGGGCATTTCTTCCTTTTCTCCGGGAGGGCGCCGGTCTGGATTCAGTGTCTGTTGTCCACGCCGGTCGTTCTTTGGGGAGGATGGCCCTTTTTTCAGCGTGGCTGGAAATCCATTGTCAGCCGCAACTTGAACATGTTCACCCTCATCGCCGTCGGCACAGGAACTGCGTTCCTCGACAGCCTGATAGCGACGCTGTTTCCGGGGATATATCCTGAATCGTTTCGCGGCCACGGGGGCCGGCCGGCCGTCTACTTCGAAGCAGCGGCGGCGATCACCACGCTTGTCCTTCTGGGCCAGGTGCTGGAGATCCGCGCCCGCAGCCGAACGAGCAGCGCCATCCGGGCTCTCCTGAGCCTGGCGCCGAACACGGCGCGCCTAGTGATGGCGGACGGCGGCGACCGGGATATTCCTCTGAATCGGGTCAAGCCGGGCGACCGGCTGCGCGTCCGCCCGGGAGAAAAGGTGCCGGTGGACGGTGTGATTCTCGAAGGATCGAGCTCCGTGGATGAATCGATGGTAACTGGGGAGCCGATCCCCGTGGAAAAAGTCAAGGGTTCCCGGGTTACCGGAGGGACGGTGAACGGCACGGGCAGCTTCGTCATGGAGGCGGAGCGAGTGGGAAGCGATACCTTGCTTGCACAGATCGTCCGCATGGTGAGTGATGCGCAGCGCACGCGGGCGCCGATCCAACGATTGGCCGACAGGGTCTCCTCCTATTTTGTGCCGGCCGTGGTTTTCGCTGCTGCCGTCACATTTGTCATCTGGGCCTGGATCGGGCCTTCACCCCGCCTTGCCTATGCTTTGGTGAACGCGGTGGCCGTGCTGATCATTGCCTGCCCCTGCGCGCTCGGGTTGGCCACGCCGATGTCCATCATGGTGGGCACGGGGCGCGGCGCCGTGGCGGGGGTGCTTATCAAGAATGCCGAGGCGCTTCAGATGCTCGAAAAAATCGACACTCTGGTCGTCGACAAGACCGGAACCCTTACAGAAGGGAAGCCACGCCTGAGTGCGCTCGTGAGCCTGCCGCCGCTGGCCGAGACGGAACTTCTGCGGGCTGTAGCATCTCTGGAACGGGGGAGCGAGCATCCGCTCGCGACCGCCATTGTCACGGCTGCAGAGTCGAAGGGGCTCCTGCTCAGCGAGGCCCGCGATTTCCGCTCCGTCACGGGAATGGGAATCAGCGGGAAAGTCGGCGGGCACACGATCGTTCTCGGCAACCGGAGCCTGTTCGAACAACTCGGGATCGACCCCTCCGCATTGATAAGCAAGGCCGAAGAGGTGAACCTGGGCGCGCAGTCGATCGTGTTTGCGGCCATGGACGGCAAGCCTGCCGGAGTTCTGGGCGTCTCCGATCCAATCAAAGAGACCACGCCTGAAGCCATCCGGATGCTGCATGGGGACGGTGTGCAACTGGTCATGCTGACGGGGGATAGCCGCATCACTGCGGAAGATGTAGGGCGCCGGCTGAACATCGACGACGTGAGGGCAGAGGTCAGGCCCGGCCAGAAGGGGGAGATCGTCAAGCAACTCCAGGCGCAGGGACGCATTGTCGCCATGGCAGGCGACGGGATCAACGATGCCCCCGCCCTGGCCCAGGCCCACGTCGGGATCGCCATGGGCACCGGTACGGACGTCGCCATTCAGAGCGCCGGAATCACTCTGGTAAAAGGGGACCTGCGCGGCGTCGCCCGTGCGCGCCGGCTGAGCCGCGGGACGATGAGAAACATCCGCCAGAACCTCTTTTTCGCCTTTGTCTACAATATGCTGGGAGTGCCCATCGCGGCAGGAATCCTGTATCCGGTATTCGGGCTGCTGCTCAGTCCCATGATCGCCGCGGCCGCGATGACCTTCAGTTCCGTTTCTGTCATCAGCAACGCTTTGCGCCTGCGCCGCCTGCAGCTATGAGAAAAGTGCATCTCCCGCGGATTTCGCCCAATCCCCTTTTTGTCACCCAAGTTCCGATTTGTCTTGTTTACCTTGATAACTCGGCGTAGGATTTGTGGGTAGGGTTTTGTAAGGACTTCGTTGATAGGATTGAGCTGCATGCTCCTGGACGGAGGGCAGCTTTTTTTGTTTTTGGCCCCATAGCCCGCGGATAATTACGGAAACCCGAGATTAACATTTTTGCCCGCAAGGGTAAGTTGACACTAGGAAAGCAAATGAGAGAACAAGGAACAGTGAAGTGGTTTAATAATGATAAGGGTTACGGTTTTGTCAGCCGTGAGTCCGGGGACGACGTTTTCGTCCACCACACGGCGATCGAAGGCACCGGCCGCAAGTCGCTCAACGAGGGTGACCGGATCGAGTTTGAGGTGGCCAGGGGTCCCAAGGGATTGCAGGCTCAGAACGTAACAAAGATTTAAACAGGACTGCGGGGGTTCCGGTAATCCGGAACCCCCTGCCCTATAAGGATTGTCACTCTGAAAGTGAGGTTTCATGCCAGGAAAACTTTTCGTAGGTAACCTTTCCTTCAATGTCGTTGAGGCGGATCTCGATAAGCTCTGCGCGGATCTTAATCTAAAGACGGCAAGCGTCAAGGTCATGCGTGATATGGAATCAGGGAGGTCGCGCGGATTTGGTTTTATCGAGCTGGCCCCAGAAACCGACATGGATGCTGCCATTCAGGCCATGAACGGGAAGGACCTGGATGGGCGGGCTCTTACGGTGAATGAGGCGCGGCCGCCCAAAAAGCGTGAGTTTGGCGGTGGCGGTGGCGGCGGCAACAGATTCGGCGGACACGATTCCCGCCGCAAGGAGCGCGAACGTCCCAAGCGCAAGATCCAGGAACTCTACTAACGATCCGGAGTGCGATGGCTTGCCACCAAAAAGCGCCGCACTCCTGATCGCGAGCTCAGCGGTCCGTGCGTGCCTCGCAGCGGACGTAGATCTCTCCGGCCAGGGTATAGACATTGCGCCCGGTAACCAGGTAACTCCCCAGTGCGATCTCGGCGAGCGGCGCACCCCGGAAGCAATCATCCGGCGGACACACCCTTCCTGCCGATGGTTTGCCATCATCTGCGTCCGGCACTCGCATCGCACCGGCCAGCCGCCTCTTCTGCGGTTCAGTCAGCTCTCTTGACACCCATTAGGGTGACCACTATCATAAGCCAACTCGGGAAACAATCTCCTAGGTTAATATTGAGGCCACCTGACAGTCCTTTTGTGTCAGAAAGTGGATCAAATGCAAACGTCACCAGCTGACTTGGCCGGCCGCACCGTTGCTCACTATCGCATCGTGGAGAAGATCGGCGCCGGCGGTATGGGGGTGGTCTATCGCGCCCAGGATACGAAGCTGGCGCGCGAGGTGGCCATCAAAGTCCTACCGGAGGTTTTTGCACAGGATCCGGAAAGACTGGAGCGTTTCCAGCGCGAGGCGCAACTGCTGGCTTCGCTCGACCATCCGAACATCGCCGCGATCCATGGGCTGGAAGAATCCGGGGACCTCCATTACCTTGTGCTGGAGTTGGTGCCGGGCGGGACGCTGGCAGAGCAATTGGCTTTGGGGCCAATGGATGTAGCTGCGTCACTCCGCATTTGTGTTCAGATTGCCGAGGCGCTGGAAGCGGCCCATCAGAATGGCGTCATCCACCGTGACATCAAGCCTGCAAACATCAAGGTCACTCCCGAAAATAAGGTCAAGGTATTGGATTTTGGCCTGGCCAAGGCATTTGCCTCCGAAGGATTGAGCCCGGATTTTTCAACTTTGTCCCGAGTTGCCGCAACCGCAACGCAGGAAGGAGTGATCCGGGGCACGCCGTCCTATATGAGCCCGGAGCAGGCAAGGGGCAAGACTGTCGACAAGCGGACCGACATCTGGGCGTTTGGTTGCGTGATGTACGAGCTTCTGACGGGGCGGCGGGCGTTTCCTGGACAGACGATCTCGGACACGATCGCCGGAATCCTGAATGAGGTGCCCGATTGGCGTGCGTTGCCGGAGGCAACGCCGGCCGGCATTCGATGTCTGCTGAGGCGGTGCCTCGAAAAGGACTCCAGGCGGCGCCTGCATGATATCGGCGACGCCAGGATCGAGATCGAAGACGCCATCGCGTCCCCCTTGCCGGTTGCGGGCAAGAAAACGACCTGGACGACTCTGCGGGATCATCCTATAAGGCTGAGCCTCGCCGTCATGATGGTCTGCGCCCTCGCTATAAGTTTCTTCGTATGGAAATTGCAGCCCACGTCACTTCCCTCGCACGGCCCGGTAATGCGCTTCACCGTTACACTTCCGTCAACTGAGCGGCTGACAGGAATGGACTTTCCCAGCATAGCAATCTCGCCGGCGGGATCTCACCTGGCGTATGTCGCGAGCCGCGGCGGCACTTCGCAGCTGTTCCTGCGACGCATGGATAGCCTCCAGTCCGAGCCGATCTCCGGCACTGAGCAGGCGCTGGGCCCCTTTTTCTCGCCCGACGGACATTGGATTGGTTTTTTCGCGGGTGGGAAGCTCATGAAGGTGTCAATCCAGGGCGGCGCCCCGGCGTCCCTGTGCTATGCCCCGATCGGCTTCGGCGCCGTGTGGGGACGCGATGACACCATCACGTTCGCGCCGACCGGAGGGTCGGGACTTTTGCAGGTGCCCTCTGGAGGCGGCACTCCCCGCGCGGTGACGAGGCTGAATTCGGAAAAAGGCGAAATCAGCCACCGCTGGCCCGACCTGTTGCCGGACGGGAAAACGGTGCTTTTCACCGTGGGGGCGCTCGGCAGCTGGGATGACGCACAGATCGTCGCACAGTCGCTGCAGACAGGTGAGCGGCACATCCTGATCGTCGGAGGCACCTCCCCTCACTACGTTCCGACCGGGAATCTGATCTATGTGCGAGGTGGCACCCTCTTGGCGGTGCCATTCGATGTCGCTCAAAGCAAAGTCACCGGCCCTCCGGTGGCTGTTCTGCCGAGGGTATGGGAGTCCGTCGACGGCGCCGCCCAGTTGAGCACCTCGCCCCTTGGCCACCTCGTGTATGTGCCGGGCGGACCTCCCGGCAGCATGCACACGCTTGTGTGGGTAAGTCGGAAGAACGACGTTGAGCCGCTGGCAGCACCGCCAGACGCTTATTCGGATCCCAGGCTCGCACCAGACGGCCGGCGTCTGGCCGTCACCATCACCCGAACCTCGGAAAACGTCTGGATCTACGACATCCCCACTGGCAATTTCACGCAACTGACTTTCGATGGCAACAATTCCATGCCGGTGTGGATGCCGCCGGACGGCGCCCGCCTGGCGTTCGCGTCGAACAGGACCGGTCCGTTGAACCTCTTCTGGCGGCGAACAGACGAGGGTGGATCGGATGAACGGCTGACAACGAGTGAACTGCTGCAAGTCCCCTGCTCTTGGTTGCCTGGTGGCCGGGGGCTCGTGTTCGTCGAGAATTCTCCGACGACCGGCCGCGACATCCGGATGCTCTCGATGGACGGCGATCTCAGCATCCGGCCGGTCCTCCAATCGCCCTCCAATGAGACCGGTCCCGCTCTGTCGCCCGACGGGCGCTGGCTGGCATATGTCTCGGACGAATCGGGTCGCAACGAAGTGTACGTCTCGTCGTTTCCGGGAGCCCAGGGCAAGTGGCAAGTTTCAGTCGACGGCGGGACCGAGCCGCTCTGGAGTCACGATGGAAGTGAGATCTTCTATCGCATCGGGAACCACCTGATGGCCGCCAGAATCACGACTACGCCTTCCTTCAAGAGGAACACACCGCAGTCGCTCTTCGAGGGTGCGTACGACCGGGGGAAGGCTTCCCGGCCGGCTTACGATGTCAGCGCCGACGGCGCGCGATTCTTGTTCGTCAGAAGCGGCGACAAAGAATCGGCGCCGATCGAACTCGAGGTCATCCTGGAATGGTTCCAGGAGTTGAAGCACCGCGTATCCAGGTAGCCTCCACGGGGGTAGCCGGCCTGTGCGGGTCTTACGAGCTGCGGCTGTCACCGCCGTGCACGTTTCGGAACACCAAGCTCGGCGAGCTTCGCGGCGATCGCCTTGCCATGATCGGATGGACTGACCTCCTTGTCGATGTAAAGGATCTTCCCGTCGAGGCCGATGTAAAACGTCCATCGCGAAATGCCCTCATAAACCGGGGAGGCGACGCCGTAGGCTAGAGCCACCTTCCGGGTAGGGTCGCTCAAAATGGGATAGTCTACGCCCAGCGACTGGGCATAAGCCTTGTTCGTTTCAGGGGAATCAGTGCTGATGGCGAAAAAAGCAACATTAAAGGCGCGGATTTCGTCGCCGCTCTCACGGAGCGATTGACATTGGGCCGTTCAGCCGGCGCTGTAGGCTTTGACAAACCAGACAAGCACCACCGCCTGCTTGCCTCCAAACCCTGCCAGGCTGTAGGTCTTGCCGTCCGATCCCGGGAGAGAGAACTGAGGCGCGGGACTGCCGGGTTTGAGCTGAGTTGCTGTCTGGGCTGAGCTGTCTCGAAAGCCGCTTGTGACGGCGGTGGCCGCAATGAAAACAAGTATGCCCAGGTTTTGAAGCGTTCGCATCCGACACCCCCTGCCGCGTATGTTGGGAAAATCAACCCGAGTTGCCCGTATCTAAATCCAATGGTCGCACAATATACCTTTGCAGACCTGCAGTCAACTGCTCCTGCGGCCGGGGGAGCAGCCACCACTGAGTCCAAGTCTGCAGCCTCCCTATTGACGCTGACCTTGGGGACGCTGGTCACTGCCCCCTCCCCAGGCGGGGGCTTCTGCACTTTCACCCTCACCGCTCCCGGGTCGAAAACGGCAGCAATCCACCGCACTGCGAATCGCGAACTCAGCGGCCGCGGCGTCCCTCGCGGCGCACGTAGATGTTTCTGGCCACCTCTTGCTCGACCGCGATTTCGGTTTCATCGCACTGGAAGACGCAGCTCGGCCATTTTTGCAGCAGCTTGAGCCGGTTGCCCGGTGTCATCCCCAACGACGAAAGCTTCAGCATGCGTGCGTGTTCGGTTGTGCACAGGTAGGCGATGGTGCCGGTTTCCCCCACGTCAAGCTGATCGCCGGAAACCAGGATGGGTTGGAGCTCCTCCTGGGTGCGGCGGCAGCACTCCCCTTCGGGAATGGGTTTTCCGTGAGGGCAGAAGCGCGGATGTCCGAGTAAGGTGCAGATCGAGTTGGCTATGCCCTCGGCCAGTATGTGCTCGAACTCGCAGGCGGCATCCTCGCTGTCATCAACGTGCGCTCCCAGGGCATCGCAGATCAGGCGCTCTGCGAGGCGGTGGCGGCGGATGATCCGTTCCGCCAGCTTGCGCCCTTCCTTCGCCAGCCTGACGCGCTGCGCATTGTCGATCGTGATCAGATCCTGGCGCCTCAGAGCTCCAAGGTGCTCCGCGGTTACCTGCGTCCCGGCCTCATGAAAGATCTCCTCAGGAGCGTCTTTTCCTTTTTCCTCGAGAGTCCATAGAGCCTCGAGAATTTCGGCCAGTTGCTCCGGCAGCCTGTCAGTTGTGAATTCCATTTCGCTAACCGAAAGTGATATGGAACGTGCGCAGCACCCAGCTGACCATGGCACCGATGCTGACGGCGAACGGGACGATGAAAGTGGTCATGGCTACGGCGCGCTTCATCCCCTGTTCTTTGGCGATTACCAGGAAGCTGGCGAGACAGGGAACAAAGAGCGTGATCACTACCAGGCTCACGACCACCTGCTGGGCGCTCAACATTCCGGTGCGTGCCATCTGGAAGAGACCGGCAGCTCCGTAATCACGCCGCAGGAAGCCCAGGACAAAAGCGCCCGCCGCCTGTGCCGGGAGGTGCAAGAAGCCCGTCACGATGGGAGCCAACCCCGTCTGCACCCATTCCAGCAGGCTCTGACCCGCCACACGGACCTTGTCCAGGATGAAGAGCGCCACCGTCCCGTAAAGGAAAAGCGGAAGCGCTTCCTTCAAATACCACTGAATCCGATAGCCGGTTTTGAGCGCGAGGTTCTTGAGCTGCGGCACGCGGATTGGGGGAATTTCGAAGATGAACTCGCTGCTCTGGCCGCGAATCAGCTTGGAAGACAAAAAACCGACCAGGAGAAGCTGCGATGCCACCACTCCGAGCACGGTCAGGGTAGCCGCGGGGGAAAAGCCCGAAGCGATGCCGAGGATCACACCCAGTTGCGCCGAGCATGGGACACCCAGAGCGAGGAGCAGCGTCGCGATGAGCCTCTCTTTGCGCGAGCTGAGGACCCGTGTTGTGATCGTGGCCATGGTGCAGCAACCGAGGCCGAGCACCATCGGCAGTGTCGCTTTCCCGTTGAGCCCCATCAGGCGCATCACGCGGTCGGATAGAATCGAGAGTCTCGGCAGATACCCGCTGTCCTCCAACAGCCCGAACGCGATGAAGAAGGTCGCTACCACCGGCAGCACAATCGCGATTGCATAAGTCAGCCCCATCGACACCAGCCCGTATTTTCCGGCGACGAATTCCTGGAAAAATCCCGGCGGCAGGAACCCGTGGATCAGCGGGATCAGGTAACGCCCGAAGACGATGTCTTCCAGGAAACCGACCAGCGTCTGGGCGCCCGTGTAGCCGACAAATTCAAACAGCAGGAGCAGAACGCATAACAGGATCGGAATCCCGGTCGAAGCGCGCCTTGTCAGGATACCGACCTCGTGCGCGAATTTCCGGCTGCGGGCGATGAGCATGCCGAAAGGGATAACGACAGGGGCGATGAAGAACAGGAAGTGGAGCGCTTCGAGGGCCAGGCCGAATTCCCCGCGCCCTGACGAAGCCTTTGTGAGTAACAGCGTGGAGATGAGACCGGCGCTGCCGGAAGCGGGCGCCAGGCGCGCGGCAAGAAACCGGGTCGCCACACTGTAGGGTGTCGCGACGCCTGCGATGCCTCCAAACTCATTCCATGCGAAAAGGATCAGGCCTGCGATCAGCAGCCCCAGCCATATCCGTGACGCAGAGCTTTCGGCTTTCTCCAACAACCCACCCTGTCTCCTCTTCTTGAAGGCGGCGACGGAGCGGTCCAGAAAATCATTTCTGCTCTCAGCCACATCCTTGGCCAAAGACCGGTGCGTGGCTTCCAGGTATGTCTTCCTGGCATGTTCAAGCTGGTTTACGACGGTACCGCCCAGCGACGATTCCAGCCGCCGCGCAAAGCCGGCATCACCGAGCGACAGCCACTCGACTGCCAAAGCTCCGGGAGCGGATCCTGATCCGTTGAGCGTTGAAGAGACATGGCACATCGGACGGCAGTCCCTCAGCGGATTCGTCGGCGGCAACGCGTTCTGCATGGCCTGCAGCAGCTGGCGCCGGCCCTGCGAGTAGATGGCGACGGTTTCGACGACCGGAACGGAAAGCAGGCTGGACAGGCCCCGGGTGTCAATCTCGATGCCGCGCTCCTGTGCTTCGTCCATCATGTTGAGCACGAGAACCATCGGGATGCGGAATTCAACCAACTGTGAAGCAACCAGGAGCGTGCGCCGCAGGTTTTTGGCGTCCGCCACTTGCATGATGAGGTCGGGCTTTTCCCGGAGGAGGACCTCGCAGGTGACGCGCTCATCCTCCGATTGGGGAACGAGACTATGCACGCCAGGCGTATCGACGATCTCGTAGGAGACGCCTCCCAGGCTGATTCTGCCGCGCGAAACCTCAACCGTGGTGCCAGGGAAATTCGAGACCATGACATAGCTGCCGGTTAACAACCTGAAAATGACAGACTTGCCGACATTAGGATTGCCGACCAGGATCACCCTCCTCGTGGCAGCGCGCTCGTCGGTCGTCATGCTTCTCTTGCTCCTGCTTGAAGGCGCAGCATAATTATTGAAAACGAACTTCAAAATGTAGCAGATTCATGGCGGTGCTGCCAGAGATTAAAGACGCCGGGTTCGGGGGACTTCGCTTTTCGCAGACGTCTCTTTGTTACATCTTGTGGATCCTGATAAATGAAACTTTCAGGACCTGCCGGCCGGTTTGGCGGATACAATGAGCGCTTCGGCATGGAAGCGAATCTGTTTTGACGGAGGACTTATGAAGATTGCCTTGCCGCGCGTTTCTCTTACACCCTTGCCCACGCCGGTCGAATCGCTTGCGCGGCTGGGCCAAGCCCTGGGCGGGCCGCGCCTTTTCATCAAGCGCGACGATCTGACCGGGCTTGCCGGGGGCGGGAATAAGACACGCAAGCTCGAGTTTCTGGTTGCCGACGCTCAGCTCAAGAAGGCCGACACCCTCATTACGCTCGGGGCGGTGCAGTCGAATCATTGCAGGCAGACAGCAGCAGCGGCTGCCAGGACGGGCTTGCGCTGCATCCTTGTCTTGCGTGGCCATGCGCCGGCGCAACCGGTGGGCAACCTGCTCCTCGATCGTCTGCTGGGAGCTGAAATCCGCTGGTCGGGCGACCGGACGCGCGAGGAAGTCATGGATGAGGTGGTGGCAGCCGAACGGGCGGCGGGACGCAATCCTTACCCTATTCCTCTCGGCGGTTCGAATCCGCTGGGAGCGGCGGCTTATGCTGCTGCGATGAATGAGATCCTGACCCAGACGACGGAGCATTTCGACCGCATCGTCTTTGCATCCAGCTCAGGCGGCACTCACGCCGGGCTGGCGGTCGGTGCCGTCATGGCCGGCTTCCGTGGCCAGGTGCTTGGCATCAGCGTGGACGAGGACCTGGCGTCGCTGCAGCGCCTGGTTGCGGAGATTGCCAACGGGGTGTACCGTCTGCTGGGCGAGCCGGGAACCATTCAGCCCCGCAATATTTTTGCCAACGCGGATTGTCTGGGCGCCGGCTATGGGATCCTGGGCGCGCCGGAGCGCGAGGCCATCGACCTGTTCGCGCGTTACGAAGGGATAATCGTCGATCCGGTATATACCGGCAGAGCTGCAGCGGGCATGATCGACCTTATCCGTCGTGGCGTCATCGGCAAAGATGAGACGGTTCTGTTCTGGCACACCGGTGGTGTCCCTGCACTGTGGGCTTACATGAATCAGCTCGCCTGATTTCGGATTTTTTGATTTGGCGCCAGCGAACACTCGCAGCCCCATCGTGACTTCGATAGCGACCGCAGGTTCCAAATCAAAATTCCGCAATCCAAGATCCAAAATCATGAGATGCGGCTTTTCACCATGGCTGCCGCTAAATGAACCACCAGGCTGCGGGGGAAGAGCCAGCTGGCGAAGGTCTGCAGCTTGTTGCTTATGCCGGTTATGCTGATGCGCTTGCCGGCTTCGAAATCATGGAGGCCGATGCGCACGCAGTCGGCCGCGCTCATCCTGGGTCTCGTGCGCGCGCTCTCAGCGCGCTCTCCTGCAACTTGCTGGAATTCGGTTTCGGTGTAGCCCGGACAGAGCGCCATCACACGCACGCCCGAGCCGCCTAACTCTTCGGCCAGCGCCTCCGTGAAGCTCAGTACATAGGCTTTGGTCGCCGCGTAGACGCTCATGTAAGGGACCGACTGAAAGGCCGCCGTGGAGGCCACGTTGATGATGCCTCCCGACCGCTTCCGCGTCAGGATCTTCGCGGCCTCGAGAGACAGCTCGGTCAGCGCGCTCACATTGAGCTCAATCATCTCGAGACATCTCGCCGCGGCGATGTCGACTGCAGGCCGGGCCGCTCCGAATCCGGCGTTGTTGATGAGCAGGCTGAATCTGTCCGGTTCGAGCGCGATGCTCGAAACGAGTTGCTGCCGTTCTGCACGGACCGTCAGGTCGAGCTTCAGGATCCCGGCTTTTGCCTGGCCGCGTGCTTCGATGTCCCCGGCCAATTGCTTGAGCCGCTCTTCTCTGCGCGCGACCAGAAGCAGGTCGTACCCCCGTGTCGCCAGCTGTTTTGCCATCTCCCACCCGATGCCCGCGGAAGCCCCGGTAACCACGGCCAGTCCCTTTGTCACGTTGTTCTCCTCGTTGCAGTAAAACTTCCAAACCTTGCAGTGGACACTCCGTACTCTCGAGCGCCAGGTCGACACCGGCAACCTATAATTTACTCTCGATCTCAAAGGAGGTGCGACTTTTTAGAATCCATGACCCGCAATCCAAAATCCAGGTTCAAGAGCATTTGCTGTCTGTGAAGGTTTGCGATTACCATAGCAGGTGCGAGGAGCGGAGCTTGAAATGAACCGCACCATTCTGCACGTCGACATGGATGCCTTTTTTGCGGCGGTGGAGCAGCGCGACCACCCCGAGTATCGCGGCAAGCCCGTGATCGTCGGATCCGATCCCAAAAATGGCAGAGGCCGCGGGATCGTGGCGACGTGCTCCTACGAAGCGCGCAAGTTCGGCGTGCACTCGGCGCAGCCGATCTCTGAGGCCTGGCGCCGCTGCCCGCAGGGCATCTACGTCCGGCCGGACATGGGCAAATATGCGCGCGCCTCGGACCGCCTGATGGCGATCCTGCTCGAGTTCACCGACATGGTTGAGCAGGTCAGCATCGACGAGGCATTTCTCGATGTCACTGGCAGCCGCAGGCTGCTGGGTTCGGGGATCGAGATCGCCCGCAAGATCAAAGCGCGCATCGTTGAGGATCAGCACCTGACGGCTTCGGTGGGGATTGCGGCAAACAAGTTCGTCGCCAAGGTGGCGTCGGATCTGCAGAAACCAGACGGCCTGGTAGCCGTCGAACCTGGGCGGGAGCGGGAGTTTCTCGCGCCCCTTCCTATCAGGCGACTGTGGGGTGTTGGCGCCAAAACCGAGGAAGCGCTCGGCCGCCTCGGCATGCGGCTGATCGGAGATATCGCCCGGCTCGAACATGCCGATCTGATCCGGCGCCTGGGGCAAAGCGGCGACCACCTCTGGCAACTCGCACACGGGATCGACGACCGCGTCGTCTCGCCCGAAGAAGGCTTCAAGTCGATCGGCCACGAAACCACTTTTGATCGGGATACTGCGGACCGGCAGCTGCTCCACGACACGCTCCTCGAGCTGGCCGAGAAAGTGGCCCAGCGCCTGCGCGCAAACGATGCCCGCGGCCGGACGATTACCGTCAAGCTGCGCGAGGCCGATTTCTCGACATCAACGCGCCGCACCACTCTGCCGCAGCCGGCCGACACCACGGAGAAGATATTTCCGACGGCCTGGAAACTCATGCAACCGCTCATCCGCACTGGAAAGCTGGTGCGCCTGATAGGAGTCTATGCCAGCAACCTGGGCACGCCGGAGAACAAGGGCCAGCTGCCTCTCTTCGACCAGACGCCGGAGAAAGACCGACAGCTGGCACAGGCACTCGACCACATCACGCGCCGTTACGGAGACGGCTCCATCACCCGCGCCTCCCTGGTAGCTTCCAAGAAGAAGGACTCCTGTGAAAAGTGATTGACACTCGCGCACGGCAAGGGGATAAACGTTTCGACGGTTGCGCGATGTGGCCTGCCGAGGACAACACTTCGAGGAGGAATGCCTATGACCGCCAGGCTGCTCAAGGGCGCGGACGTAGCCAGGGAGATTCGTGAAGAGCTCCTGCAGGAAGTGCAGCGGCTCAAAGAAACCCGCGGCGCTGTCCCGGGACTTGTGACGGTTCTGGTCGGCAACAATCCCGCCTCGGAGAGCTATGTCCGGGCCAAGCAGAAGACGGCCCACGAGCTTGGTTTCTATTCGATCCAGGACAGCCGGCCGGAGAGCATTTCCGAGGATCAGTTGCTGGCGCTCATCGAGGGATACAATCGGGATGAGCGGATCCACGGCATCCTGGTCCAGCTGCCGCTGCCGCGCCACATTAACGAGGCCAAAGTGCTGTACGCCGTCGATCCCAAGAAAGATGTTGATGCGTTCCACCCGGTGAACGTCGGCAAGCTGGTGATCGGACAGGCGGATTATCTTCCCTGCACCCCCGCCGGCATCCAGGAGCTGATCGTTCGTTCCGGTGTGGAGACCAGCGGTGCCGAAGTGGTCGTCATCGGCCGGTCCAATATCGTGGGCAAGCCGATAGCAAACATGATGCTGCAAAAGGCAAAGGGCGCAAATGCCACTGTGACGGTTTGTCACACGAAGACCCGGGATATGGCCTCGCACTCAAGGCGCGCCGACATCCTGATCGTGGCTGCCGGCACACCGGAATATGTCCGGGGTCACATGATCAAGCCCGGCGCAGTGGTGATCGACGTGGGCGTCAATGAGGTGGGACGTACAGCCGACGGCAGGAGAATGCTGAAGGGGGACGTGGCTTTTGAGGAAGCCGTCGAAGTCGCCGGCGCCATCACGCCAGTTCCCGGAGGCGTGGGGCCGATGACCATCACCATGCTCATGAAGAACACGGTCCGGGCATGCAAGGTGCACATGTCTTGATGAGGCCGGATCTGCAATAATCAAAATCCCGGGTCCGTTGACTCTTGCAGATCCGGCCCCTCTGAAAATGGGAGTGAGGAACGTGCCGGAGAATTTTCTCAGGCTGGCTCTTGATCAGGGTGAGTTTTTTATTTCTGCCGAGCTGGTGCTGGGCCGGGACCATGCAGTCACGGAGGCAGAGACCTTCGTCCTGGACGCGTCCCGCGAGAGCAAGGGCATCAAAATCATCAGCATCACCGATCTGCCGGGCGGCAACCCGGCCCTGCCTCCGGAATCCTTCGCATCTTTCATAGCCGAACGGGGCTTGACGCCGCTGGCCCACCTGAGCGGCAAGGATGGCAACCGGGCCTTCCTCGAAAGCCGCCTGCATGCTCTGGCGCGCATCGGGGTCGAAAGCATCCTGGCGCTCACGGGAGACGCGCAGAAGGACGGATTTCTGGGCAAACCCAAGCCGGTCTATGATCTCGATTCCGTCTTGTTGCTCGGGCTTATAAACGCCGTCGGCGCCGGCATCGAATACACGCTTGGATCCCGGACCGTCCGGACGACCCCCTTCGCTTTCCTCGCGGGTGCGGTGGTGAATCCCTACAAAACCAGCGAGCCCGACCAGATGATGCAGCTTTACAAGCTGGAGCTGAAAGTGGCTGCAGGAGCCCGTTTCATCATCACCCAGCTGGGCTTCAATCTTCGCAAGCTTCTTGAGGTCAAACAGTTTCTGATGAGGGAAGGGCTGGGCGGCGTGCCGCTGGTGGCCAATGTCTATGTGCCGACCGCGACCATCGCCCGCATGATGAAGGATGGGGAGGTTGCCGGATGCGTGATTCCGGATGCTCTGATTGAGCGGCTCGAGAAGGAGAAGAAACCGGAGCGGCTCGAACGTGCGGCCCTGATGGTTGCCGCGGCGAAGGACCTTGGATTCGCCGGGGCGCATGTGGGCGGATTCCGGCTCGCGCATGCCGACTATGTGACCATTCGCGACCGCGCCCTGGAAATCGGAGCGGATTGGCGGCAGCGGGTGGAGGATCTGATTTTCCCCTACCCCGGCGAATTCTATCTCCTGCCGCCAGGTGAGGGCGGCCTGAGCGACCCGGACGCAACGTATCAGACCGCCGCTTCTCCACACCTCTCCCTGTTGCAGCACCTCACCCTGGCCGTGCATGAGCACCTCGTGGCCGGGGATTCAAGCGGGGCCCGATTTCTTTCGGCGAGATTGGGAGTTTCTGCCGGCTTGCCCAACGACGATTCGTGGCGTTGCGGATTCTGGTATCGGCTGCTTGGGGCGGCGACGCTCTATCGCAGAGCCGTGCTGGGATGCTTGAGTTGTGGCGACTGCTTGCAGGATCACCTGAGCTACGCGGGATGCACCATGCGCTGGTGCTATAAGGGCCTGCGCAACGGCCCATGCGGTGGCTCGCGCGTGGATGGAAGCTGCGAGGCGCACGCGGATCTGCGCTGCGCGTGGGAGAACGTCTATCTCAGCACCTTGGCGATCCGGGAGGATCCGGCGAAGTTCGCCCACACCTGGCTCCCGCCCCGGGATTGGCACCTGGACCAGACGAATGCTCTGGCAAATCGTCTCGCCGGGTTGGATAATTACCCGCGCCGGCAGAAGATCTGACCGGCGGGTCCGGGGAGAAACCACAAAAGACACGAGATACACGGAAGGCATTATGCGTGTTGCGTGTGTTTTGTGGTTTCTTATGTTTTAGATCCACTAGGAGGAGCGCGGGGAATGACGGAAAAGAGAGGCGGAGTGTTGTCCGATACCGACAGGACGGAACTCTTGAACCGCGTGGAGGAGAAGGCGGGCTCCTATATGAACAAGTATGGGGGCTGCGGCCAGTGCACGCTGCGGGCGCTCCAGGAAGAAATGGATCTCGGCGGAGGCGCGGCGGTGTTGAAGGCAGCAGGTTTCACCAACATGGGAATCGCGCTGACGCAGAACATATGCGGCGCGTTGCTGGGTTGCATCATGGCCATGGGATTGGCCTGCGGGCGCGAGGATTTCGCCGATACCATCTACCCCCAGCCCGAGGTGGTGGACGAGACCTACCAGCTGCCCCGTTCTCTGATGCTGATCCGGGGCTTTTATCAACGCTTCATACAGGAATTCGGCAGCTGGTCCTGCCGCGATCTGCAGATCCGGATCTTCGGCCGGAGCTTTGAGACCGTGATCCTGGAAGAGGAGGAAAGGTTTCACCTGGCGGGCGGACACACGGCGTGCGTCAGTCTTGTCGGCAGGGCCGCGCGTCTCGCGGCCGAAACCATCCTGGAGCTTCCGTGCCGCTAGAGAGCGAATCGGGAGCACTTCGACATTCCGGTTCGGGTACGGCGGCAAATCTGCCGGTGAGGCCGGCGAATCGGCATGTCCCCTTCTGCTTTACGTGCGCGGGTCTTCCATCAATGTCCTGGCCAGCCTGGTAGCGGACGCCGCATCGGGGGCGTAGCCGTCGGCGCCGTATTCATCCGCGAGCCGCTGATTCAGGATGGCGCCGCCGACCATGATCTTCACCCTGTTTCTCAAGCCCTCTTTCTGAAGCGCTTCGATGACCCCTTTCATGCGGGGCGCCGTGGTTGTCAATAACGCAGACATTCCCAGGATGTCGGGGCTTTTCGTCTTGACGGCATTGACGAACTCATGGGTCGCAACGTCCGCGCCCAGGCTGAGGACCTCGAAGCCGGCTCCTTCCAACATGATGCATACCATTCTCTGGCCGATGTCGTGCACGTCGCCCTCGACGGTCCCCATGACGACCTTGCCGACCTTCTTGACGTCGGACCGGGCGAGCTGCGGCTTCAGCAACTCGAGCGCTGAGGTCATCGCTTCCGCGGCCAGGAGCATTTCGGGAATGAACTTCTGCCCCTGTTCATACTCGTTCCCGACCAATTCCATCGCGGGAATGAGCGCCCTGTTAAGAATTTCCTCTGCCGGGTGATCTGCCAGAGCTTGCCTCGTGAGCGCGACGGCCTTCTGGTCTTCCATGTCTACAATGCTGAGCTTGATCTGCTCCAAAATGTCATCGGCAAGGGTCATTTCAGCCTCCTCGATACTCTCAGTCAGACCAGCGAAGTTGTGGCGAAGTTCTTGGAGTGCGCGAGCTTGCTGCCGCCTGTCAAGGCGCGAGCAAGCTCGCGCACTCCAAGGACGATGGGGGATGTTCCGGTTTTCCGGTTCCAACGCCGCCGCTTGAATGTGATGATCGAAAAATCGGGATGTCCCCCTTTCGCCGGCGCATTACGACAAACGGCCGTGCTTTCTTGCGGCGTAGACCACCGTGTCAATATTGACGAAGGGCACACCCTGCGGCGTCCAGCAGTTGGGCCCGAGGATGCTGCGCAGTCCGCTCCCCTCGACGACCTGGATGATTTCCCTGCACTCCGCCTCGATGGTGTCCGGCGTGCCGGCGTCAAGAGTTGTGGCATACGGCACGGGAACCTTCTTGTCGGTGCTCGTCAGCGTGGTGGCCCCGATGTTGCCGTTGATGGCCTTGGCGCGTGCCCTGCCGGCCCTGTTTTGCTCGGTGATTCTTTCGACGCAGAGCCGGATGTCCATCGGGCCGAGGAAATAGCAGTCGGCCTGATTCTGTGCGATGAGGTCCAGTCGATCGTGCCAATTGCCGCAGGGATGGAAAACGACAGGCAGCCCCGTCTCCTTCCGGATGGCCTCGATGAACTTCCTTTCCATCGGCTGGGTGAGTTTCTCGTAGACGGCCCGCGAGATGCAGTCTGCCGAGGACACCGGATCGTTGACCCACACCAGATCCGCCCCGGCTTCCACCTCTGCTTTTACCATCTCCAGCCATGGATCGAGAGCCAGTTCCATGAGTTCCTGCGCCCAGGCGGGATCGCGCACGACCGTGGTGAACCACTTCTGGAAACCGAGCAGGCAGCCGACGGTTCTGGACGGGCAACTCCCCCATGTCATGATGGGGACGTGCTGCTTTCCGCCTCCCCTCTTGGTCAATTCCTCTTTGAGCCTCCGGATGACGTAGAGGACCTTGGGCATGTTGCCGTCTTTTCGGGGATCGATTTTCCAGTTGATCTTTCTGGTGTCCTCCTTGCTCCTGATGGCGGGCTCCTTTACCATGGGCACGTCGTCTTCCGGATACTTCAGCACGGTGCCCAGGGCCTCCTCGACCGGCCCCATCATGTCGTAGTCGATCACACAGTCGTATTGGAACCTCTCCTGGCCCAGGATTTGTGCTTTGACATACAGATCGGGGACCTCCCAGGTCTGAAGGAACTTCAGCCCTAAATACTCGAGCGGGGCAAAGCGAGGGTAGATGTGCACCGGCACGCGGTCGGGCTTCTCGCCGCGGAGTGCGGCCATCATCCGCTCCATGGGGGTCATTTCCGTCACTTGATTGTACAAGTAGTACATGAACCTGATTTCTCCGTAAGGGCCGTCTCGTTCATTAAGAACTGCTCCTGTCGCACTTCTTCACCCGGCTTGATGATCACGAAGTCCTCGGTGACGCAGAGATCGCCGGCGGGGACGGCGGCCCGGCCAAACTCGAGCAGGCGCCGGATGAGTGCGTCCGAGCCGACGCGCTCCGTGTACTGCCAACGCCAGCGTTCCCGGCAGAACTCGGCTACCCGCATGGCCCGCGGACGGTAGCGCTCCAGGTCTTGCGGGCTGAAGGCGACGAAACAGACCTTCCGATAACGTCCGTAGAGGGCGTCGGAGATCAATGCGGCCTTTGCCGGGCCATACTTGTCGCAGTGTTTCTGGTGCTCGCTCATGGGCTCGCCGCCGCATTCCAGCCATCCCGGAGTGATGTAGTATGTTGCGGGCTCGGCATGGAACTCCCTGAGGTAGGCGGCACGCGATCCGAGAAAAAAGGAGACGCAGTCATCGACTCTGGGAATAATGAGCGTGTGGTGTCTCGCCTGCAGGCCGATCAGGCCGTTGCCGCAAAGTCCGAATCCGATCAACACGAGGTGGGGCGCTGCGAGAGCATCGATCTGCTCCTGAATGGCGGCCCGCATCTTCCGGGGCGTAAGGTGCAGGCCATAGTCCATGAAGATGAACGGGATCTCGATGCCGGTGCGAACTACTTCCCGGAGCACTGCGCAGGCGATGACGACGGCTTGCTGGTTCTCTGCCATGAATGAATCCCTTTAAACTGCACAGCGGGTCGCAGCTGCCGGGCGCGATCTGCAGCTCTCCCGCAAGCAAGCTGATTTCAAGATCATTCTGATGCTTCCCCTATCGCAAAATCTAGGGTGTCTTCGGACTGCCGGAGCCCGCCTGCTGCGGCTCGAGCCTGCCGTTCCGATAGGCGTGCAGATAACCCATGCAGTGCGCATCCCGCCCCCCAAGCGCCTCAGCAGCCAATATCCGTGCCATCAATCCTGTGTCACAAGGATCGATGATGGCTGCGTCCATTCCCCTTCCCAGGAGCATCAAGAGGAAGACCTCATTCAGCAGCTTGCGGACGGGGAGTCCATAGGAAACGTTGCTCACACCGCAGCTGGTATGGACACCCGGGCACTGCCTGTGGATTCGGCTAATGGCCTCGAGAACCGCAGGACCGTGCTGCGAGCCCGTGCTGACGGGAAAAACGCAGGGATCTACATAGATATTGCCCGCCGGGACACCCGCCGCGGTCAGCCGCTCCACCAGGCTGACGGCGGTGGCTACGCGGTCCTCGAGACCTGTGGGCGGGGCTCCGGCGGCAAGGCAGAGGGCGATGACCTTCGCATTGTGCTGCTTAACCAGAGGCAACACAGCCTGGAATCTCTCCGGATCGTCGGTGATCGAGTTGATCATCGCCGGTTGCCGGCACAAGGGCAGAGCCTGCCGCAAGGCCTCGGGATCGGCGCTGTCCAGACAAAGAGGCACCTGCGCGACCTCCTGGACGGTCTTCACTAGCCAGGACAGGTTTTCCACCTCATGGCCCGCGACGCCGCCGTTGACATCCAGCATGTGCGCCCCGGCCTCCACCTGCTTCCTGGCTTCCTCTTTGATGAAGTCCTCATCCCTCTTCGTTACCGCTTCGCCAATACGCTTGCGCGTTGCGTTAATGCGTTCCCCAATAATCAGCACGGTTTTCCCTCCCCTCATGGTTAGCCGGAATTGCCCTGCGGTTGTCCGATGCCTCAGCGCTGAGATCGCAGGGAAAACAGGAACTAATAACAAAATTCCTGCAGCCTCCGCGCTTCGAGCTACCGTACCGGCAGTTTTCTCACCCCCCGAATTCGTAGCGGCCTGAGCCCTTGGATTCGTGGGCCGCTGCGATCTGGCGATAACTCTTCAACAGACGTTCGCCGATCATTCTCGCAAGGCGCCGAAAGAGAACCAGGCCGCAAACCGGATAACGGTCGAAAATCTCGTTCAACCTCTCCCTTCGGATTTTGACGAGGCGGACGTCGGAGAGGCATTCGGCCGAGCTCGAATAAACGTCACGCCCCACGAGGCTGGACCATCCGATGGCATCGCCTTGGTTTTCCACGATCTGAGTGACGATGCCTCGATCCCCGGCACTCAGCCGCACCCTGCCCTCCTCGATCACATACAGAAAGCCGGCTGGATCTCCGGCCTTGAACAGAAGGTCTCCATTTTGGTGTGACTCGTGAGTCAGGCTTCGGGAAATCTCGTCCATGAACTCCGGGCTCATTCCCTGGAAAAGATAGGCCTTCTCGATGAACATAAATCTTCCTCTCCCCTGCAAACGCGATCACGGGGTCTCTGATGTAATCATGATATCGTCTCGTTCTTCATTGCACCGGCAATTTTCTCCTGCGCAGGGGCTGGTAGTTCAGAACAGACCTTTCACCTCGCCGGTGGCGGTGTCCACATCGACGCGGCGGAATCCCGGGTTGGATCCTGTTCCGGGCATCAGGCTGATGCTCCCGGCCAGCGGACAGAGGAACTTGGCTCCCGAGAAGATCAAAACGTCGCGAATGGGAAGAATCCAACCTTTCGGAACGCCCTTGAGCGCGGGATCATGAGTGAGGCTTAGGTGAGTCTTGACCATGAGAGTGGCATAGTCTGCATATTTCGGGTCAGACTCGAGTATTTCGGCCTTTGCCTTAGCCTCGGGAGTCCACGCAACGGCGTCAGCCCCATAAACTTCCTGAGCGATGGTTTCGACGCGGTCTCTCAGTTTTCTATCGAGCGGATAGAGGTAGTGGAAATCATTCCTGTCTCTGCAAGCCTCGGTTACAGCTTCGGCAAGTTCTACGGCGCCCTCTCCACCCTTGGCCCACTGGTTGGACACGGCGCAACGCGCCCCGGCAGCCTCTGCTGCCTTGCGCACCATCGCGATCTCATCCTTGGTGTCGCTGGCGAAGCGGTTGATGCACACCACGGGGTGAATCCCCGCTTTGCGGATGATTTTGATGTGATGGACCAGGTTGGGAATTCCCCTTTCCAGCAATTCCAGATTCTCTTTGGTGTACTCCGGAGGCAACGGAATGCCGGGAACGACAGCTGGGCCGTTACCGTGCATTTTGAGGGCCCGGATGGTGACAGTAAGAACCGAGGTGCTGGGAGCGAGGCCGGCGTAACGACATTTCACATTCCAGAATTTCTCAAAGCCGACATCGGCCCCGAATCCGCTCTCTGTAACATGATACTCAAACAGCTTGAGTCCGACCCGGTCACCGATTATCGAGGACTGGCCTACGGCGATATTGGCAAAAGGCCCGGCGTGCACCATACAGGGTTGGTACTCGGCCGTGCTGCACAGAGTCGGGTTGATGGTGTTGCGCATCCAGGCGCACATGGCGCCGTCCACCTCCAGATCCCTGGTCGTGACGGGGTTGCCGCGGCGATCGAAGGCCAGAGTGATGTTTGCCAGACGCTCTCTCAGATCCGCCAGATCCCGCACGATGGCGAGAATGGCCATGAGTTCGGAGCTCGGTATGATGTTGAACTGGGACTTCATCATGTAGCCGTCGTTCCTGCCGCCGATGCCGATGATTATGTTGCGCAGGGCCTGGGCGCAGAAATCCATCACCCAGGTGAATTCGACACGCGTGGGATCGACATCGAGGCGGCGCATCCTGGTCAGCTTTTGCAGCTGCTCATCGCCGTAGTTCCGTTCATGCTGCATGCGTGCAGTCAGCGCTACCATGGCCAGATTGTGGGCATTCATGATGTCGTTGAGGTCTCCGGTCAGCCCCAGAGAGAACTCGGTCATCGGGATCAGCAGCGCGTTCCCGCCGCCGGCTGCAGTCCCCTTGATATTCATCGTAGGCCCGCCGGAAGGTTGGCGCAGGCATCCGCCGGCATTCTTGCCCAGTTTGCCCAGGCCTTGAATCAGGCCGAGAGAGGTGGTTGTCTTCCCCTCTCCCAAAGGTGTGGGTGTGATCGCGGTTACTTCCACAAATTTGCCGTCGGGACGGTCTTTGAGGCGGTCCATGATCCGGAGAAAATCCAGCTTGCAGACTCTCCCCATGGGGAGAACTTCATCTTCCTGCAATCCCAGGCGTTCCCTCCATGCGGCAGGAGAGGGCATGTTTTTTTCGGCTGCTTGAGCAATCTGCCAGTCTGCCATCTTGCTCGCATCGTAGGGCATTCTCATCTCCTCCCCGCCTCGGGCAGAATAAGCAGGAGATCAACGCAGGGGGTGCAGAGCAATGGGCCAATCTCTGCGCCCTCTGCGTCGAGATTTCAGCAGTTGCCGTTGCTATTTCAGCAACTCGCAAAACCGCTGGTATTCATCGTCCGGCATCTGGAACCAGTTTTCAGGCTGGGGGAAGCTGCGCCCGGTAACTTCCTTGACGTACTGCTCGAGTCCCTGCTGGATGACTTTGCCGGCATCGGCAAAGACTTTGGCCATCCTGGGCTTGAATCTGGGGTACAGCCCGAACATGTCGTGGTAGATCAACAGCTGGCCGTGGGCGTCCGGCCCGGAACCGAGGCTGATGATGAAACAGTTCCTGGCCCGCTCCGTGATCACTTTGCAGACTCGATCGGGAACCATTTCGAGCAGGATGGAATAGGCGCCGGCCTCTTCAAGCGCCTTGGCATCATCCACGATCTTCTTTGCCTGGACCGCGCCCTTTCCCTGGACACGGAATCCTCCCAGCGCGCTGGAACTCTGCGGAGTCAGCCCCAGGTGGCCCATGGTCGGGATGCCCGAGCGGACCAGTGCTGCGATGCGGTCGGCCATTTCAATGCCGCCCTCGAGTTTAACGGCATTGCAGCCGGCCTCGGCCATGAAGCGTCCGGCACTGCGAATAGCCGTTTCGATGCTGGGTTGGTAGCTCATGTAGGGCATGTCCCCGATCAGCCAGGCGTTCGGCGAGCCGCGCCGCACAGCCTGGGCGTGTCGGATCATGTCTTCCATGGTCACCGGCAAGGTGCTTTCATATCCCAGCATGGTCATGCCCAGGCTGTCGCCCACCAGGATAATATCGATGCCGGCGCGATCCTGCATGACCGCGGTCGGAAAGTCATAACAAGTGAGCATGGCAAGCGGCTGCCCTTCGGCGACTTTTTTAAAAAGAGATGGCAGCGTCGCTGGTTTTCTTTCGGTCATAGCTCCTCCACGAAACTCCATGATTCGTATGCAAGCTCAGGGCATCAATGACGACGGCCGTTGATATCATCCACCCCTGGGAATGTCAAGCGCGCTCAGAAAAGTGATGAGCGATGAGTCTTACACTCATTGCTCATCACTCAGTACTCGGTACTAAAAGAGCGGGCGTTGATGGTAGAATCCGGTGTCTGCAGTGCGCGCAATATGACTTCAAAACCGCTTCAAGGAGAATTTCCATGGCAAGGCCGATCCAGCAACTGCTCAAAATCCCCCATAAACGGTTGAACGAGATCAACGCTGTTCTGCTCGATCCCGATACGCGCGTCATCAGGGATCTCCTTGATGTCGTGGCACGATATGGCACGCCTGCGGAGATCAATCGGAAAGCGGTGCGGGCCGGGAAATTGTCGGCACTGCGCAAACGCGTGCGCGAGGTCAAGCCCGAATTCCTCGATTCGCTGCGCTGGCTGGAGTCGGAGAGGGACAGAGGCGCGTTTATCGGGATCCAGGCTTACCGGCACAAGGTCCTGGGCGATCGCGTCGCGTCCATGCAATTCAAGGACGACTTCGCCGTGACGCTCGAGGTCAGTGCGGCCCAGTACTTCCCATGGGTGATCGCTGCCGCGGAGCGAGCCATTGCCCAGGGCTCACTGATGCCCGGACGTTTCATCTGCGTGCGCAAGATGAAGGAACAGGAGGCGGATGGCGACCTGCCGGCTTTCGCCGCCGCCATGCAGATCATCGGCGCCAGCTATGTCGAAACTCTGGACACCAGGGGGACCGATGGCTCGAACATCCACCTGGGCGGGCCGGAGACCATAACCGGCTACTTCGGCGGCGTCGGCCAACCCAACGCGCACGTACTGCAGTGGATCGATGAGTTCCTCTACTTTTATACCAACTACGGTGTGCGCCAGGTACTCAACATCAATCCCGGCACCGTCTTGGCCGGATACCTCCTGCATCGCCTCGGCGTGAATATCGAGTTCAAGATCTCCGTTTTCATGGGCAACGACAATCCGTATGCGGCCCTTTGGACTCTGATCGGGGCCAGGTTGTTCTCGCGGCGCGACGGCGGTACACCCCTGATCGGCTTCAACTGGAGCAACTCCGTCAACAACGAGTCGATGGAGATCACGGCCCAGTTTCGCAAGACGCTTGGTCTCGAAGAGTTCGTGCGCTTCGAGCACCATATCACGGAAACCTACAAGAGCATCGTGCGCCAGCCCTACAATCGCCGGAATGAATTGATCGAAATCGCCGGTCATGTCGCCAATATCTCAGCCAAGCACGAAGGCGGAGAGCCGGAAGTCGAACAAACCCGGGTACACGCCTCGGACATCCTGGATTACTTCCGTGACAAGCAGGAGGTCATTGCCTCGGGCGACTGGGACCACATGGCCCAGAACTTCATGGACAAGGTCGATTCCACCAACAGGACCGCCTGGGCCCTGACGGAACACGGTCTTTCCTTTGTGGCCGCCCAGAAACTTCATCCGGCATCAGCGTGACACGGAGGATGCTCACCTCTTCCAGAACCCCGTCGGGTAGAATTGATGGCACAAGACATGGAGGCTCGAATCTGCGTTTCTATCCGTGAATCCACCTCCCAGAGAGCCGTTGAGGCGGCGGGGCGCGCCGCCGCTTGGGCCGATGTGGTGGAGTTCCGTGCCGATTTTATCCAGGATCTCAACCTCGACCTGCTCTTCCGTACCAAGCCGCGTCCCGTGATCTTCACCCTGCGGTCACGCCGGGAAGGCGGAGCTTATGCCGGCTCGGAGCAGCGGCGACTGGGAACGATCCTGCAAGCAGCACGGTGCGGCGCAGACTACGTGGACGTGGAGTTCTCCTCCTCCTGGCAGGAGATCCTGCAGGCCCTGCCGCATGAAATGGTGATCTTGTCCTGCCACCATTTTGAACAGGCTCCCGCAGATCTGGATGTGCTCGTGAATGCCATGGCTGCTTCGGGTGCCGGCATCCTCAAGCTCGCCGTGCGTGCCGGCTGCCTTGCCGACAACCTGCGCATCCGGGAACTTCTCGAACATGCGCGGGAGCGGTGCCTGAAATTGTGCGCGCTCGCCATGGGGCGCGAGGGACTGCCCAGCCGGATCCTCGGATGTTGCTGGGGATCGTGGATGACCTATGCCAGCCTGCCCGGCGGGCAGACGACTGCCGAGGGACAACTGCCCGTCGATGTGCTGCTGCATCAGTATCGTGTTCGCGAAATCACCCACGACACCCTTCTCTTCGGCGTGCTGGGGAAGCCGCTGGAGCATTCCCTGTCACCCCATGTCCATAATGCCGCGTTTGCTGCGCGCGGTGCCAATGCGGTGCTGCTTCCGCTCGAGGCAGCGGACTTCGATGACTTCCTCCGGTTTCACGCTTCAATCCCGATGCAGGGAGTTGCCGTTACGATCCCATACAAAGGGGATGCGCACGCGCTCGCGCACACCTTGTCGGTTGCGGCCGAGCAGACTGGAGCAGTCAACACGCTGATTTTCACGAAGAACCGGTGGCACGGCGAAAACACGGACGTCGAAGGCTTTCTTCGTCCCCTCAAGCGGTTCGCGCTTCCGGGAAACATGCGCGCAGTCGTGCTGGGAGCCGGCGGTGCTGCGCGAGCCGTGATTCATGCGCTGCGCTCCGAGGGTGCTGAGGTCTGCGTCGTGGCACGCGACCGCTCCCAAGCGCGCGATCTGGGAAACAAGTTTCAAGTGGAGTACGCAGCGTGGGACCGGCTCGAAAGTCTGCACTGGGATCTTCTGGTCAATGCGACGCCGATAGGAATGATTCCGGAAACAGACCGGTCTCCGGTGCCCGCAAACTGTCTTACGGGCCAATGGGTGTACGACCTCGTCTACAATCCTGCAGAGACCCGATTGCTGGCAGAAGCCGGTCGGCGTGGCTGCATGACTATTGCGGGAAACGAAATGTTCCTCGGGCAGGCCTGGAAACAGCAGTGCCTCTGGTGCGGGACGCCGCCTCCCGAGGAGGTCATGGAGGCGGCGCTGAAAGCGGCATTGGAAAAATCGTGACCCATTCCAGCCCCGGCGCAGCCAAATGAAAAGGACAAAATGAGCGAACGCAAGGCCAGCATCATACGCACTACGGAGCTTGCGGAGGTGAAGGCAGTACTCGACCTCGACGGCAAAGGCTCGGCTGCCGTGCAGACCGGGTCTCCCTTTCTGGATCACATGCTGACTCTGTTTGCCAGGCACGGGGCCTTCGATCTCGAGGTCCACTGCAGAGCGGCGGGCGAAACCGATCCTCATCATCTGCTCGAAGAAGTCGCCTTTTGCCTGGGCCTGGCGCTGGACAAGGCACTCGGGGATAAGAGGGGGCTCCTGCGCTCGGGGCATTCCTGCGCGCCCGTGGAAGAGCATCTCGCTCGCGCGGTAGTCGAGTTTTCAGGTCATCCGTGCCTGGTCTATCGCGTGCGCGCGTCGGCCCCGTCTCTCGGCGGCGTGGACGCCGGCGAAATTGAGAACTTCTGGAAGACCTTCGTCGCTCAAGCCCGCTTCACCCTGCACATTGAACTCCTCTATGGCGGTGGAGGATTGCCCGCCTACGAAGCCCTCTTCAAGGCAGCGGCCCGCGCCGTGAGTGATGCATGCCGGCTTCAGGGATCTTCCTCCCAGCGCGTGGGCGTGGAATAGCTCTCAAGAACCGGTGGAATCCGATCGTGAAGGCTGCGCGGCCGCATGGCATGAAAGACGCTCCCTGTCAGGTTCTTGCGGTATGGGCGTGAGCGTGCGCAGGAACCTGCTATAATCGGACTCTCTCTGCGAAAGGGGCGATCATGCTGGATGTGCTGGCATTGGTGCTGGGCGGCGGCCGTGGCCAACGGCTCTATCCTCTGACAAAGTTCCGCAGCAAGCCTGCGGTCCCTCTGGGCGGGAAATACCGGATTATCGACATCCCGATCAGCAACTGCCTCAACTCGGACATCAATCGCATATTCGTGCTGACCCAGTTCAACTCGGCATCGCTCAACAGGCATATTGTTCAGACTTACAAGTTCGACATGTTCAGCGGCGGCTTCGTCGATATTCTGGCCGCGGAGCAGACGCCCGATAATCCAAACTGGTTCCAGGGGACAGCGGACGCGGTCCGGCAGAGTATCAAGCATTTCGCACCCTACGATGTGCGCTACATCCTGACTCTTTCAGGCGATCAGCTCTACCAGATGGACTTCCGCCGGCTCGTTCAATTCCATGAGAAGTCGCGAGCCGACATCACTGTTGCCGGCATTCCCGTCAGTGCTGCGGAGACTTCGAGTCTGGGCATCATGAAGGTGCGGGATGATGGACGTGTGACCGCATTCTACGAGAAGCCGGGACCCGAGCACCTGCCCGAGCTGCGCTGGGCGATGGCGAACCGGCACAAGCCCGACGACGGCCGCGACTATCTGGCCAACATGGGCATCTACCTGTTTCGGAAGGAACACCTGGTCGACCTGTTGACGGGATCCAGCGCGCTTGACTTCGGCAAGGATCTGATTCCTGAAGCCATAGGGAAATGCAGCGTGTCCGCCGATGTTTTCAGCGGATATTGGACCGATATCGGAACGATACGATCTTTCTATGAGGCCAACCTGGCACTCACCGCAGGCCTGCCCCGATTCAACTTCTATGCCGAACGCACGCCGATCTATACCCACCCGCGAAACCTCCCGAGTTCCAAGCTGAACAGTTGCACGCTTTATCAGTCGATCATCGCCGACGGCTGCATTCTCAACGGCGCCGACATCACGCGCTCCATCGTGGGCGTCCGAAGCCGGATCGGAACCGGAACCACGATCAAGAACTCGATCATCATGGGCGCCGACAGTTACGAGACGAGTGAAGAGCTGGCGGCCAATGCGGAGCGGGGAATCCCCAATATCGCGATCGGAAGCAACTGCACCATCATCAACGCCATCATCGACAAGGATGTGCGCATAGGCGACAATGTTTCCATAATCAACGCGCACAACCTGCAGGAGAAGGACGAAGACCGCTACCACATTCGTGATGGCATCATCGTCGTGCCCAAAGGCTCCATCATCAGCAGTACTACAGTGATTTGAGGTCGGATGCGGGTTGCGGATTCAGGGCCGCCGGATGGACTTCCTCTTTGTTGGCCTCTGATCCTGAATTTTGGATTCCGGTTTCTTGCCATACTGATGATGGGCTCCCATCCCGGTCTGAAATCCAAAATCCGCGATCCAGAATCCGAAATCATCCCGCAGGCGTCTCGCGGTATCCCAGGATCATCATGGTGATATCGTCGTGCTGAGGGGTGTTGGCGGAAAACGAAGCAAGCTGTTCCTGCAGGCAACGGAGTATCGTGGAAGTGCTTGCACGCGAGTGCTCCCGCAGGAGATCGCGCATTCTCACTTCTCCGAACTCTTCGCCCGCAGTATTGAGAGCCTCCAGCACTCCGTCGGTGAAGAGAACGACGTGATCTCCCGGCCGCAGGCTGATGGTGTTGGTCTCGAATTGAACTTGAGGAAAGAGCCCGAGAACCATTCCCCCCTCCGTCAGTTCGTGCAGGGACCCATCCGTGCGAACCAGGAACGGCGGATTGTGGCCGGCATTGGTGTAGGTGCAGTTCCCCTCGGGGTCAAGGATGCCGAAAAAGAAGGTCACAAATCTGTTTCCGGTGCCCCGCTTTGCCAGGCTGCAATTGACGTTGGCGATCATGCTGGGGAGAGGGAGATTGAGCAGTGTCTGGGCGCAGAAAATCCCCTGGAGCATGGCGGCAAGAAGCGCGGCAGGCATTCCCTTCCCGGCAACGTCGCCCAGAGCAAAACCGAGCCGTCCTCCCTCCAGGTCGAAGTAATCGAAATAGTCCCCTCCTACCTCGCGACAGGGCAGGTTCAGACTGCAGGCGGTGACATAGGGCAGCGTCTTGTCCGGCGGGGGCAGCAGAGCCTGCTGGATTTCGCGTGCGATGGCGAGATCCTCCTCCAGTTTCTGTTTCTCCCGGGATTCCTTGTAGAGCCGGGCGTTGTAAATGGCCATGGCGGCTTCCGAGGCCAGTGTGTCGAACGCGTCGATCTGGGAGAGAGACAGGCCGCTGCCGATGTTGGCGCTGTCCACATACAGCACCCCGATGGTCTCCATGCTTCCGACCCCCGAAAGCCCCACGGATTCGTGAAACGGGAGGTAGCGCAGGGGCACGCACGAGATGCTGCGCACGCCCAGCCTCCGGGTGGAGGTATGGCTCTCGGATTCATTGCCGAGTTCGAGGTCATTGATCACGATCCGCCGGCCCGTCTGAAAAACCTCATCCGGGACGCGCCGGCTGGTCTGGAACGAGGCTCCGTCCAGCGACTGTTTATAGGCATTCCGGGCGCATCGGAAACTCAGCTTGCCGTCCGCCTCCTTGAGCATGATGAAGCCTCGTTCCGCGCCGGTCAACTCGATGGCTGTATCCACTACGAGGTTCAACAGGTCATCCAGAAGTGGGATCGAACTGAGGGCACGAAAAGTCGACAGCAGCATGGCCATTTCACGAAAGCCGCGCACCGTCAATCCGGAATCCGCCTTGGATCCGCTGCCGGCGAGCAGAGACTGGAGGAGATCCCCTTTCTGAAACGTGAGGGCTTCCCCCTGCAGGCCGCCCACCCGGATGCGATCTCCATGGTTGAGGACCACCTCTTCGATCCTGACCCCGTTCACGAACGTGCCGTGCTTGCTGCCCAAATCGCGCAGAACATACTCTCCGTTGCGCACCTCGACCTCAACCTTGTCACGGGAGACATTCATTGAGGAAAGGACCAGGTTGTTGTTTGAGCCGCGTCCGATTGTAAACTTGGGCGGCGAGATCGCAATCGAGCGTTCCTTTCCGGTCTCGTCGAGGTAGCGGAATCGGGCCTGAGTCTCCTCCTCTCTATCACTTCGCCGGTGGCGCGTGCGCAGCGTTGCCCGCCGCAGGCTTTCGTCCAGGGATGCAGGCGTCAGCGGTGTGAAAAGGACATCGGACGCGCCGGTGCGCCAGGCTTCGAGCGTCAGGCGCTGCGAGGGCTGGGCGCAGACCAGAACGACGGCCAGATCGGGCCGTCGGTTCAAAACCTGCTGAAGTTCCTCCATTGCCCGCGCATCTTCCGCCGGCTGGAGATAGATCACGTCCAACTCTGAGTCATCCAAGCTCTCGATCATCTGACTGAGTGCGGGTGCCGCGGCTACATGAGAACCGGCCTCGCTGAAATGGCTCAGCGCGAGAGCTTGTTCCGTCATTCCCAGAAGAAGTATGCGATGGTTGTCGGGCATAGCGGGCACGGCCCCAGGAATTGTGAAACCAATGATATCATACGCCGGGGAAATTCTATGACATACGAACCTCTCGTCGGGGCCCACATGTCGATTGCCGGCGGCATCCATCTTGCATTCGAGCGCGGCCTGCGGGCCGGATGCCGCACCCTCCAGATCTTTCTGAAGAACAGCAATCAGTGGAAGGCAAAGCGACTCACGGACGAGGATAGAAGACTGTACGCGGAAGCGCAAGAAAAGAGCGGAATCGCGCCGGTGCTGGCCCACAGCAGCTACCTGATCAACCTGGCAACGCCGGATCGCGCGTTGTACCGGAAATCACAGGCTGCGTTTGTTGAGGAGCTGAAGCGCGCCAACTTTCTGGGCGTATCTGCCGTGATCCTCCACCCGGGCGCGCACAGGAGTTCGGGCGAGGTTGCGGGGATTGCCGCGATCGCCGCCGCGCTCAACCACGCGCTTGATCAAGTCCCTCCGCCGGTGTCGATTCTGCTGGAAAACACCGCAGGGCAGGGAAGCTCCATCGGCCACAGCTTCGAGCAATTGGCTGCAATACTCGAAGGTGTGCGGGACGCCGACCGCATAGGCTTTTGCCTTGACACCTGCCACCTGTTCGCGGCGGGCTACGATATCAGCATCGAAGCGGGCTATCGCAGGACCCTGCGCCTCTTCGACCGGCTGATCGGCTGCAGGAAGATCCGCGCCTTCCACATGAATGACTGCAGGAAACCCCTGGGCTGTCGGGTCGACCGTCACACCCACATAGGGCAAGGCTGCATCGGCCTGGAAGCTTTTCGCTGCCTGGTCAACGACCGCCGCTTTGCGGCCGTTCCCAAGATCCTGGAAACTCCCAAGGGAGATGACCTGAAACTCGATTTGATGAACCTGCGTACCCTACGGGGTCTGGTTGCCTGAAATGGTAAGGGATGGGAGCGATGATCATAAAATATGTTTTTGCATGGCTCCCGATGGTGCTGATTGCCGTACTGAATGGCGCCCTCCGGGACGGATGGTATGGGAAATACATGAGCCATCGGTGCTCATTTCTTCGTTCCGGGGGCCGAATTCTGCGCGAGACGGCTCTTGCGGACGCCGTACAGGAAGTAGATCACCAGCCCGGTGGCCAGCCATAACACGAAGCGGATCCAGGTCATCAGTGGCAGACCCGACATCAGAAACACACACATCGCGATGCCAAGCAGGGGAACCGCAGGTACGAACGGAACCCTGAACTTGCGCGGGCGGTCCGGCTCCCGCCTGCGCAGAATCAGAATCCCGATGCAGACCAGAACGAAAGCGAACAGGGTGCCGATGTTGGTGAGTTGCACGATTTCGTCGATGTTGGCGATTGCGGAGAAAAAGGCGACGAAGATGCCGGTGAGGATCGTCGTCACATGCGGTGTCCGGTAGCGGGGATGGATCTTTCGAAACCATGGGCCCAGGAGCCCGTCACGTGACATGCTCATCAGGATGCGTGGTTGACCCAACTGAAAAACCAGCAGCACTGCCGTCATCGCGATCACCGCGCCGAAGGCGAGCAGTCCTGCGGCCCAATCCTGCTGAACGAAGTGCAGTGCCGCTGCCAGCGGGTCGGCTGCCCCGGTGAGTTTGAAGTAGGGGATCATGCCGGTCAGCACCACGCCGGCGGCTATGTAGAGGATCGTGCAGATCACGAGCGAACCGATGATGCCCCTGGGCATGTCGCGGCCCGGGTTTTTGCACTCCTCGGCTGCTGTGGAGACGGCGTCAAAACCGATATAGGCGAAGAAGATCAGAGAAGCGCCGGTCCAGACTCCGTGGATTCCTCCCGGGAAGAACGGATGCCAGTTGGCCGGCTTCACGAAGGCTGCGCCTACGCCGATGAAAAACAACAGCGTGATCACCTTCAGGACCACGATCACGTTGTTGAAGCGTGCCGACTCCTTGATGCCGATGACGAGAAGCCAGGTGATCAGCCCGACAATGACGACGGCGAGAAGATTGAAGATAATCGGCAGCCCGAACACCACCGGGTGAGACAAGTGCGCCTGATAGGCGATGCTTGCTTCCGGGCTGAGAGAGTTTGCGCCCCCGGCGGCCGCAGCCTTTGCGGCTGCCGCGACAGACCTGTAATCGGCTGCCATCCATGCGGGGATCTCGATGCCGAAACCAAGCATCAACTGGCGGAAGTAGGCCGCCCATGAGATCGCCACGGCGATGTTTCCCACCGCGTACTCGAGGATCAGGTCCCAGCCGATGATCCATGCCACCAGTTCGCCCAAAGTGGCGTAACTGTAAGTGTACGCCGAGCCCGCAATCGGGACCAGGCTGGCAAATTCAGCGTAGCAGAGTGCGCAGAAGCCGCACGCGACCGCCGTGAGCAGGATCGAAACGCTGACGCCGGGTCCGGCCGGCGGCAAACCGTTGCCTCCGGAGGTTGCGGATCCCAGGGTCGCGAAGATCCCCGCCCCGATGATGCCCCCGATGCCGAGCGCCATCAGGTCGATGGCCGTCAGGGTTTTCTTGAGGCCGTGTGCCTCGTCACCTCGCTCGTCGAGCAACTGGTCCAGCGGCTTTCTGCGGAACAAAGACATTGTGTACGCTCCTTCTATGCATTCCCTTCGAGATCATCTCCTGGAAGTGCGGCGGCTTGTTGCCGCCTTCGGGCGCAGCGATGAAGGGCGCGCCGAACCGAGGCGCCGACGATCCTGCGCAGCCAAGAGATCTCGCAGGCTCATGCGCCGATTCTCATGCGCCCATCCACCACAATCGCTCCGGTTCCAGGTTCCAGCACCTTGATGGGATTTAGGTCCAGATCCTGCAATTCAGGAATGATGCCGATCAGGGCCGACACCTTTTGCAGCACCCGGATCAAGGCTTCCCGATCGCCGGGGGGGGCGCCGCGATAACCGTCAAGAAGCGTTCCCGTGCGCAGCTTTCCGATCATGTCGGCGGCGTCAATATCGCTTACTGGAGGCAGTCGGAAACTAACGTCCTTGATCACTTCCACCAGCACGCCCCCGAGCCCGCACACCAGCATGGGTCCGAAGTTAGGATCTACCGTGACTCCCACGAGCGCCTCCACCCCCCCTCGGATCTCGCGCTGCAGCAGCACACGCTTCAGTTCCACGCCGATCGCCTTCATGCGCTCCTTCAGCGCAGTGACCGCCGCTGCCACCTCTGCGCGCGACTTCAAGCCCAGGAGCACGCCGCCGACATCGCTCTTGTGGATCACACTCTCTGCCTGTACTTTCGCGACCAGCGGATATCCCAGACGGTCGGCCACCGCCGGCGCCTCTCCCAGGCCGGCCGCCTCGGCGACGGCGAAGTCGATGCCCGCAGCCCGCAATATGCGCGCCAGATCCGCGGGCTCGAGCCAGACGGGACCGCGGGCGGAGGCAAGAACACGGTCAACCACGGCGCGGATCTCGTGCTTCGCATGCGCATCAAGGGCCAATGTCGAACCTTTCGGACGTTGGCGCCAGGACGCATGCCGGTAGGCCGCAGAAAGGGCGACCGCCGCATTTTCCGGGAAGCCGTACAGAGGAATCCGTCCCCGCGGCCCATCGCACACGACGGGGGGCAGTCCGCGCGCAGACATGAAAACCCCTAGCACCGGCTTTTCAGGCGGCACGCGCTCGACCGCTTCTTTGATCGCCTCGATCATGTCCTCCGGCGGGTGCAGCCGCGGCGGCAGATAAATCAGAATCAATGAGTCGATACCGGGGTCTGCGGCCGCGATGTCGATCGCGCGCGCGTATTGTTCCGGCGTCGCGGACGCGATCATGTCGATGGGATTGGCCAGTCCCGCCTGCATGGGCAGGAAGGTGCGCAGCGCCTCTTTGGTGGCAGGCGCGTATTCGGGCAGGATCAGCCCGTGCGCCTCGCAGGCGTCGGCAAGCAGGATGCCCGGCCCGCCTGCATTGGTGATGGCACCTACCCGCCGGCCGGGCGGGAGCGGCTGGCTCGATAGGAACCTGGTTATGTCCAGGAGCTGTTCCACCGTTTGGGCGCGGATGATGCCCGATTGCAGAAACAAGGCGTCCACGGCCACATCTGAACTGGCCAGCGCGGCGGAGTGACTCAAAGCGGCACGCGTCCCGGCAGTCGAGCGTCCGGACTTGACGGCGACAATCGGTTTGTGGCGCGCGATCTCCGGCGCCATGCGCGCGAACTTGCCCGGGTGGTCGAAACTCTCCAGATACAGCATGATGACCTTGGTGTGAGGGTCCTCGGCCCAGTAGGAGAGCAGGTCATTGACCGACACATCGGCCTTGTTGCCGACGGACACGAAGGTCGAGATGCCTATGTTCAGATCCGGGGTGAGATCGAGAATGCCATAGCCGAGGGCGCCGCTCTGCGACAGCAAGCCGATCGTGCCGGCCGGCGGCCAGACGGGGGCGAAATTAGCGTTCATGGAGACATCCGGCGCCGTGTTGATCACGCCCATGCAATTGGGGCCGACCATACGCATGCCCGACGACCGCGCCAGTTGTCTCAGGCGTTTTTCCGTTTGCCGCCCCTCGGCCGAGACCTCACCGAAGCCCGCGGATATCACGACCACGCTGCGGACGCCGGCGCGAGCGCAATCCTTGATCGCTTCCTCCACGGCGGCGGCGGGAACAGCGATGAGGGCCATGTCTATCGGCGCCTGAATGGCGGTCACAGCCGGATAGGCCGGAATGCCGTCGATTTCCGGGGCTCCCGGATTGACCGGGTAAAGCAAACCTTTGAAACCGCAACGCTTCAGACTGGCCACCAATGCCGCACCAATGGTGCCATGCTTGCGCGAAGCGCCAACAATCGCGATCGCTCGTGGGTTCAGGAAGGCACGGACGCTCTCGGCCGTCGCCAGCTGTTCCCTCTTTATTTGCGCCGCCATGAATTCATCGGTCAAATCGGTGGGGAAGGAGAAATGAACCACGCCCGACCCCTGGCACCGTTCCACGCGGAAGCCGATGGAAGTGATGACCTCGATCATCCGGCTGTTCTCTTCGAGGACGTCGGCCCCGAACTCCGCTATGCCGTTGCGGCGCGCGATCACGGCGAGGTGTTCGAGGAGCAGGGTTCCCACCCCCTTCCCTTGAAATGCGTCGGCCACCGCAAACGCGACCTCGGCCCGTCTCGGCCCGTCGTTCTCTTCCAGCGCAACATACCGGCCGACACCGATGATGCGTTCCCTGTCTCCATCACGGAAGGCGGCGATCAGGGCCGCCTCCTTGACGAAGTCCAGGTTGGTGAACTGTGCCAACTCGCCCTCGGTCAGCCACTTCTTAAAACGGAAAAAGCGGAAGTAGACCGACCTCGGGCTCAACTGGCTGAAAAGCTCGAGCAGGCAATGCTGGTCGTCGGTGCGCAGGGCGCGGAGATAAATCGATCTGCCGTCGCGTAAGATGGCCTCCACCAGGTAATCGCGCAAATCAGTAACCATATCCATTGTCCCCTAGGCCATGGAGTATGGCAGCTTGCTGCCGCCTTCTTTCCGTTTACGGCGCAGACAGCCCGACGCTCTCGAGAATGCGGGCGCAACGGAGCTCGCCCGCTTTAAGCACTTCGTCATCAATTTCTTACCTCTTTATGACGTCGCGTGCCAGGCTGCAATTGTGCCCACCACGGAATCTCTCACAAAGGTCGAAGTTTGGCGTACCTCTCTATCAGAGTTTTTCTGCCGACACGGCCGAAGGTGATCGTCAGTTTGACGTCATTTCCGGTGCGCTGGCGGCTCAGGATGATTCCGTCTCCGAATTGCGCGTGGCGCACCCGCATCCCCGGTTTCAAAACCGGGCCGGCCCCGCCGCCGGATTTTCCGGAATTCTGTTTCTCCACGTAAGCGCGCAGTTCTGCCAGGGAGCGCGGCTGACTGCCAGCGTCCACCCCGGCTCGCTCTTCAGTGGCATCGTCCTCTTCTTCTTCCTCATCCTGATAATCGCCGCTCTCCTCAAAGACATATCCCGCCTGAGTGTCAAAGCCTTCAACCAACGCTTCGGGAATCTCCTTCAGAAAGCGGGACGGCAGGGACGGCATGCCCGCCTCGGGGCCGAAGCTCCGGCGATACGGAGTCCAGGTCAGATACAGCTTGCCGCGTGCGCGCGTCATTCCCACATAGCAGAGGCGCCGTTCCTCCTCCAGGTCCTCCTTTGAATCCCGCGACTGGAAGTGCGGGAACAGGCCCTCTTCCATTCCCGCCAGCAAAACCACGTCGAACTCCAGCCCCTTCGCGCTGTGAACGGTAAGAAGCGCCACGCGCGCATTCGGATCGAATTGGTCGAGCTCGGAGGAGAGGGAAGCGCGATCCAGGAACTCGAAGATCGTCTCGCCCCGCTCTTCCGATTCATAGGCGGCGCGCACCAATTCCTCGACGTTCGCGATCCGGCTCTCGGCTTCTTGCGGGGTCTCGCGCTCTTCGAGCATATTCAGATAGCCGATCTGATTGACGATTTCTTCCAGCAGCTTTCCTGCCGGGGTCTGCTCTGCATTCGAAATCCAGGCATCAAGCAGCTCCTGGAAACGGGCGAGCGCCCGGTGCGCCCGCCCGGCCCGCTGCGGGTCTTTCACAAGTTCACGCACGACCTGCGAGACCGGCACCCCCTTGTCGACCGCAGTCGTGGTCAGCTGCTCGACGGTGGTACTGCCGATGCCGCGGGGCGGCGTGTTGATGATGCGCAGGAGAGCGACGTCATCCTCCGGATTGTAGATTACACGCAGGTAGGCCAGCATGTCCTTGACTTCCATCCTGTTGAAGAAGCCCACACTCCCTACCACCACATAAGCGATTCCGCGCTGAATCAGGACATCCTCAAAATTCCGGGACAGCGCGTTCGTGCGATACAGAATTGCGATGTGACAATCGGGATTGTCCTGCAGCATGTCCTGGATCCGGAATGCAACCCATTCTGCTTCCGCGCGGGCAGAGGGGCTGCGGTGGCAGGTGGCTACGTCGCCGCGCGCATTTTCAGTCCACAGCACCTTTCCTTTGCGCTCCGTATTGTTCGATACCACAGCGCCTGCGACATCGAGGATGGTCTGCGTGGAGCGATAGTTCTGCTCCAGTTTGATGGTCGTAGCTCCGGGGAAATCCCTTTCGAAATTCAGGATGTTCTGGATGTTGGCCCCCCGGAACTTGTAGATCGACTGATCCTCATCCCCGACGACGAAGACGTTCTTGTGCCTCGCGGTGAGGAGACGCAACAGGTCATACTGAGTGCGGTTCGTGTCCTGGTATTCATCCACCAGAATGTAGCGGTACCAGTGGCTGTAGTTGTCGCGCACCTCCGGAAAGCGCTCCAGGAGTTCCGTTGTTTTCAGGAGCAGGTCATCGAAATCCAGGGCATTCGACTTGCGCAGCCGCTCATCGTAGACCTTGTAGAGGTGCTGAAGATCTTCGGCGGTCTCCGATGGAAAACGAGCGGCGAAATCGGCAACCGTAATGTTGTGATTCTTGGCGTAGCTGATCCGGCCGAGGATTTCGCGCGGCGCCAGATCCTTCTCCGTCCGGCGCTCATTCTCCAGGATCTGCTTCATCAGGCGCCTCTGATCATCCGTGTCGTAGATCGAAAAATCGCGCTTGTAGCCGAGGCGCTGGATCTCACGTCGAAGCACCCGCACGCACAAAGAGTGAAAAGTCGTAATGAGAGGTTCCGCGGTCCGTGACGGGCCCAGCAGTGCGTGGACGCGCTCGCGCATTTCCTGCGCGGCCTTGTTGGTGAAGGTGACGGCCAGGATATTCTCGGGACGTGCCGCCCCATTTTGGATCAGGTAGGCGATCCGGTGCGCAATGACCCTGGTCTTGCCGCTCCCGGCGCCGGCCAGCACGAGCGCAGGCCCGCTGCCGTGCTCGACAGCGAGCCGCTGCTGCGCATTCAACTTGGCCAAAATATCCATCCGACAACAATCCTGGGGTTCGACCCAAACGCTACTTCACACCCATCTCTTTCAACAGTGAATCCGCTCCGCCGACTTTTTCCGTTACCCACAGGACATATCGGATATCGACCGCAATGGAGCGGCTGTACGCCTCATTCCAGGCATAGTCATTGATCGTCGCGCCCCAGGCCCGGTCGAAGTTCACGCCCACGAGTTCACCCATCGCATTCATCAGTGGACTTCCGGAATTGCCGCCGGTAGTGTCGGTATCATAGAGGAGGGCAACGGGGAGTTCGTTGCTTTTGGGCAGTTTGTAACGGCCATAGTCCTTCGCCCGGTACAACTCGCGCACTTTCTGGGGCGTGGCATAGGGATACTCGTCTTTCGTTTTCTCCATCACGCCCGTGAGGGTTGTAATCGGCTTGAGATACGTTGCGTCAGCCGGCGAGTATCCTCGGACGTGGCCGTAGGTGAATCGCAACGTGCCGTTCGCATCGGGGATGAAGTCCCTCTTCAGGTACCTTTGCTTCACATCAATAAGCAGAGCCGAGAGTTTGGATAGTTCTGCGCTGCGGCGCTGGCGGACATCTCTCAGATTCTGCTGCAGCGGAGCGAGCTCTCTGGCCAGGCTGACAAACGGATCGTTCAGCTGCGCCGCTTCTTCCGGCGTCTTGCCTAAGGCATTCGCGAGCCCCTCGGCGGTTCTTAATGTGGTTTTCGAAAACGCGGCGTCGACATATCGGCCAATGTTCTGTTCGGAATAGTCTTTTTGCAGGACATCATCGACAATGGCGATGCGCTGGCCCTGCGGCAGCTGCGCCGCGAGCGAGATCATCTTCCTGAAGAAAAGCTTCTCCGCCGGTTCATAATAGTTGGCGAAGTTGCCGCTCGATGCCTTCCTGGTTTCTGCCAGGGCGGAATCGCGGTAGGCGGCCGAACGCTCTGCGCTCGGTTTCGCCATTTCTCTGCTTGCGTCGTGGACGGTGTTGCCCAATCGAAGCAGCAGGGAAGTCGACTGAAGATTGTCGAGCACAAGCTCGTACTGTGCCTTGTCGGACATCTCCGCGTATATTTTGCCGATTTGATCCAGTACGGTTCCGTAGATTGCCTTGCGTTGCGGGTCAGCATCGATGAATTTTTGAAGCGCGACCTCTTCTTCCCGTTTTTCCGCAACCAACTGGAGGCGCTTCATGCCGGCAAGCTTGCCGCGATAGTTCTTCATCGTGTTGGCCAGACCTTTGACCCGCGCGTCGAATTTGAGCGCCACGGCCCTGCTTGCCTTGCCCAGCTCTTCCATGCATTTGATCTGCCAGTCGTTCAGATCGGCGACGAACGGCATCCGGAGATTTTCCTCGTAGGCCATGTAGGAGGACGTCTGGTGCCGATATGTCCTTCCGGGATAGCCGAGAATGAAGACCAGGTCTTCTTCATTTACGCCGTTGGGATTCACTTTCAGGAACCGTTTGGGATGGTACGGAACATTGTTCTTTGAGTAGTCGGCCGGTTTCCCGTCAGGACCGACATAAGCTCGGACGAATGAGAAATCTCCCGTGTGACGCGGCCATACCCAGTTGTCATCCTCTCCGCCGAACTCGCCGATGGAACGGGGCGGAACGTACGCCAGGCGGACATCACGCAGGGTCGTCGAAATGAACATCACATACGATTTCCCGGCGAGCATTTCCGATATGCCGATGCTTTTTCCAGGAAGCTCTTTCTGAGCCTGTTTTGTCAGCTCACCGATCCTGCCGTCGATCGCTTTCGATCGTTCCACGGGGTCCAAGGAATCACTGATTGCGCTGAGCACTTCTTTGGTGACGTCGCGCATTTCCTCAGTGATCCGCGCGGTAAGCCCACGGGCGCGAATCTCTTCCGGTCGCGCTTTGGCGAGGAATCCGTTGGTGAGATAGTCGTTTTCCACGGTGCTGGCGGCCTGCACGGTGCTAAAGACGCAATGGTGGTTGGTGATGATCAGGCCGTCCTTCGAGACGAACGAGCCGGTGCAGCCGCCAAGGGAGACAATTGCCTCGATCAAACTCGTGCCTTTCGGGTTGTAAAGCTCTTTCGGGTCAATCTTCATGCCTTTCGCCTTGAGGTTCAACTTCGTCAATTCGCTGATGGGATACATTCCCTCTTCACCCGTGGTAGGCTGGAGGAGAAGAGACAGAAGAATGGCCAAAATGAAAAACATCCGTCTGAGCATGGAGGACTCCTTTAGAAAAACCGCTGAGAAGCGACGCGAGTCTATCGGAAATGCGCTGGAAATCCAAGGTCGGAAGTTAGGGGGTCAGAGACTCGCGGCCGTGGCTTCGATCAGGCGCACGATCGGGGCGGGATAGACGCCAAGCCAGATCAGCGCCACGGTGAGCGCAGTGAGCACCAGGCCGCCCGTGAATGTCAGCACCGGTGGCGGGGTGGAGGCGGCCGGACCCGGATCCTGGGCCATGATGACAACGATGCGGAGATAGTAGTAAAGCCCGATGCCGCTGGTTCCCACCAGGACCAGCACGAGCAGCCATAGCGCGGAACCGATGCCGGCTGTCAGAACATAAAATTTCCCGATGAAACCCGCCGTCAGCGGGATGCTCGCGAGCGACAGCAGCGCTGTTGTGAACATGCCGGCCACCCAGGGCCGGCGCCAGAAAAGACCCTGGTAGTCGGGAAGGCTATCCATTTCTGCCTCGCGGCCGGATAAGGCTGATATGACCCCGAACGCGCACAGGATAGCCGCGAAATAGGCGGTCAGGTAGTAGGCCACCGCGGTGAATGCCCGTGATCCGCTGGCCAGGAACGCGACCAGGAGATAGCCCAGGTTGGCGATGGAAGAATAGGCCAGAATGCGCTTGACGTTGTTCTGCCGCAAAGCCAGCAGATTGCCGGCCAGCATCGAGGCGATCGCGATCGAGGCAAAAATCTCAAAAAAGACGCCATGCTCGCGCAGCTGCAGCTGTGAGAAGTAGCGCAGCAGGAGCGCAAACACCCCGCCCTTCGATACCGATGCCACGAATGCAGTTGCCGGCGCCGGTGCTCCTTCGTACACGTCGGGAGTCCACATGTGAAAGGGGACCACTGCCAGCTTGAAGCCGATGCCGACGGTGGCGAGGGCGAGGCCGGCCAGCAGCAGTGCTCCCGGCCCCCCGGGCCGGGCAGCCAGCAGGGAGTTGACGCGCGACAATTCCATAGTCCCGAGGTCGGCATAGATCAACGCCATGCCGAAAAACAGAAAAGCGGCGGAAACCGCGGCCAGGATGAGGTACTTGACGGCCGCCTCGATGCTCTGCTCTCGTGTGCAGGTGTAGCCGATCAGAACGTAAAGGGAGACACTGAGAATCTCAAGACCGAGCAAAAAAGACGCGAAGTGGGTGCTGGCAACGAGCACGGCAGAACCCAATGTTGCCAGAAGCAGCAGGAGGTAGAATTCCTCACGTTCGCCGCCCTGCAGTTCCAAATAGGAATAGGACATCAGGGCCACGGCGAATCCTGCGGCGAAAAGCAGCCCCAGGTAAAAGCGCGCATAGCCATCCATTACCAACAGGGTGGTCAGCTGCCGCGGGGAGAACGGTACGGTCTGCGGCAGGGAGGCCAACCCTGAGGCAAAGATGGCCAGCGTCAGGCCGAAAGTGAGGCGATGGCTCCGGCGCAGGGCGATTCCCAACATCACCAGGACGGCACCCCCGGCAATCACCAAGAAAGGTGCCAGAGCAATCAGATCAGCCCGGGTCACAACCCACCTCGATCAGGATTGTCGAACGGCCAATGTTCAGTAAAAGGCCTGGGGAAATCCGTCATTCGGTTCAGCCTTTCATCTTGCCGGCGGCGGCCGTGTCCAGTGTCTTCAGCTGCCGATGGATACGCAGCACCAGCGCGAGCCCGACGGACACTTCGGCCGCCGCTGTGGCCAGCACCAAGAGAAACATCACCTGTCCGTCCGGTTGCCCCCAGCGAGCGCCCGCGACGATGAAGGCCAGCCCGGCGGCATTCAGCATGACCTCGATCGAAAGCAGCACGAATACGATGTTGCGGCGCGTGAGCACGCCGATCAGCCCGAGACCAAACAGGATTCCGGCCAGGATCAACCCGTGCTGCATTGGTATTAAAGCCACGGCTCCCGCCTAGTCAGTGCTGTGCGCCGCCGTCCTGTCTCGGCGCCCCAGGTGATATGCCCCCACCAGACCTGCCATCAAGAGAATCGACGACAACTCCACGGCCAGCAGATAGGGACCGAACAGCAGCGCTCCGACCGCCTGCGGCTGCGTCTGCCCGGAAGGTGCCAGCGCAGCCCGATCGCTCAGGAACACATAAAAGAGCTCCGCCAGCAGGACGGCAGCAAGGATCGATGGCCCCGTCCAAATGCCGGCGCTCAGCCAACGGTGCTCCTGCTCGATCGTCCGCGGTCCGAGGTTAAGCATCATGACCACGAACACGAACAGCACCATGATGGCGCCGGCATAGATGATCACTTCCAGAGCGGCGATGAAAGGAGCACCCAGCGTGAAGAAGACCACGGCCACCGCCAGCAACGAGACGATCAAATACAGCAAACCGTGAACCACATTCAGACGGGTAACCGCTAACGCCGTCGCCAGCACCGCAACCGCCGCCGCAATGTAAAAGACAATGTTCATCTGCCGTCTCTGCCCCCTAGTGCTGAGTGTGGAGTGCTGAGTGCGGAGCGCTGGGAACCGAATTCAGGAGTGGCCGAAACATGACCGTTTACTGCCACAGCGTTCTGAGAGCTTTCCATCAATATGCCCTTCCTTTCCACTCATGACTCATCACTCAGCACTACGGCAAAAGGCTGTGAATATCCGTTGGTGGAGCTTCATTCTCCGCCTCGCCTTTGCTCTTGCCCCCGACTGCCATTCCTGCGATCCGGTAGAAGTTGTATCCCGGATACTTGCCGGTTCCGTTGATCAGCAGGTCTTCTTTTTCATATACCAGGTTTTGACGCCGGTACTCACTCATCTCGAAGTCCGGCGTCAACTGAATGGCGTAGGTCGGGCACGCATCTTCGCAATAGCCGCAAAAGATGCACCTCGAGAAGTTGATGCGGAAAAACTCCGGATAGCGTCGTCCATGTTCGTCCTCGGCCGCCTGCAGGGCGATGCACTCCACCGGACAGACAACGGCGCACAGGTAGCAGCCCACGCAGCGCTCCTGGCCGTCCGGGTCACGAGAAAGAATGATCCGGCCGCGCCATCGGGGAGCGAGATACGCCTTCTTCTCGGGATATTCAATCGTCTCCCGCCTGCGAAATGTGTGCGTGAGCACAGCCCAAATCGTTCTGATCAAACTGAACACGGTTTCTCTCTCAAGGTGCGATCGCCAGAGCGATTGCGCCGGTGGCCAGCAGGTTTAACAGCGACAGCGGTAACAGCACCCTCCAGCCGAAGGCCATCAGCTGGTCATAGCGCGGGCGTGGAAGGGCGGCCCGAGCGAGTATGAATCCACAGATGAAGGCGAACGTCTTTATGAAAAACCAGAGGGGTGGCGGCAGTACTGGGCCGAGCCAGCCGCCGAAAAACAAGGTGACAATCATTGCCGAGATCAGCGTGACGGCGAGATATTCGCCGACGAAGAACATGCCGAACTTCATGCCTGAATACTCTGTATGATACCCAGCCACCAGTTCCGCCTCGGCCTCGGGCAGGTCGAACGGCAGCCGGTGCGTTTCCGCGAAGCCCGCGACCAGGAAAATGATCAGGCCAAGAAACTGCGGGATGCAGAACCACAGATGCTTCTGGGCTGCGACGATGTCGTTGAGGTTGAAGGATCCGGCGAGCAGAACTACGCCCATCAGCGACAGCCCCATGAAGACCTCGTAACTCAGCATTTGAGCTACGCTGCGCAGGCCGCCGATCAAGGCATATTTGTTGTTGGAGGCCCAGCCGGCCAGGACCACGCTGTAAACCCCCAACGATGACATCGCCAGAAAGAAAAGGAGGCCGATGTTGAGGTTGACGACCGAGATCTGCGGCCCAAAGGGGATCACGGCGAAGGTCATCAGCACCGTTACCATGATGATGGCGGGCGCCAGAACAAAGACGGGCTTGTCCGCGAAAGGCGGAATCCAGTCCTCCTTGAAAAAGAGCTTGATGGCATCTGCCACCACCTGGTTCAGGCCGAACGGTCCCACCCGGTTAGGCCCCCAGCGGTCTTGCCAGATCCCCAGCAGCCTGCGCTCGAGCCAGATCAGCCCTGCCGCAACGGTCAGGATGACGATCAGGACGCCTAGGATTGTCAGGATTGGGCGAAGAATCTCGGTCATCTGTACATCCCGGCACAAACCACAAAACACCGGATGCGGCATCGCCGCATCCGAAAAATCTCAACGCAGAGTCTGCTGAGATCGCATGATATGAATTTGTCTCGCATCCTGTCTGTTTCCATAAGCATTGCCTAGCGAAGCGCGGCAAGCCGTACCCATTCGGGTGCACGCGGTCCGCGCCATGCCGGCAGGCCGCTCGCGATGCCCACGACACCGGCCGGCAGCGAGGCAGTCAGCCGAACCGGCAGCCGATGCCGGCTGGCTTTGAATTCGACCAGCACGTTGGCTCCATCATCTACTGCAAGTACCCGCGCGTCTGCGGGATTGAGCGCCAGACATGGTTCAGGCGCCAACTCCGCAATCCCGGGCGACAACATGCTCAGCTCTTCGGAGCCGAAGATATGAAACAACGGCACGGCCAGATATTCGCCGTGCCGGAGCTGGAAAGGCGGTGGGACGTCTGCAAAAAAAACGAGACTCGCACCGGAAGGGGGCTCGATCAGTCGGCGTCCCGGATCGCCGCCGTGCAGCGGGCCGCCGATCTCCTTCTGGAACTTGTTGACCGCCTGAATGGAATTCCACCCGGGGGCCCAGAACTCATGGATGAGGGCCGCGGGGGGATGTCCCGGATAGCCCTCCATCGAGAATGAAAACGGAGTTTCCGAATCACTGGGAGGCTTGGGCTCACTGACTTCGATATGTGCCAGCATGGCGGTCCGACCGCTGTACCGGTGGGGTTCGCGGGGGATCTTCTGGCCGGTCATGCGAAACTCAGCGGCAGGTGCCATGTCCGGAACCCTGCTGAAAACCGGCAAAGCCCGGGCCAGTGCCTCGGTGACGTCGTCCAGATTTTTCCAGGCGGCTTCCTGGGCCCTGTGCGTCGCGACCATGATGTCCTGAAGCCAGCGCCAGCTCTCCGCCACCTCGCCGCCTGCAGTGAAAACCTGATAGGCGCGCTGCGCTCTTCCTTCATTGTTGACCAGAGTGCCGGTGCTTTCGGCGAACGTCGCCGCCGGCAGCACTACTTCCGCGCGGGCGGTCGTGTCGTTGGCCAGCGAATCAATCACAGCCACGTGCCTGGCACCGGCAAACAGTGCATCGACCGTCGTCGCATCGCCGCGCCGGTAAAGATCATTCTCGAGGATCAGAAGCGTATCCGCTGTTTTTTGCCGCAGTGATGCGAGAGCCCGGCTGATCCCTGCTCCACCCATCAAGCCGATCCCGACGGTATTGCACTCAGCGACAACGAGGCTGAGCTCGGCCGTGCGGGAGGCGGTCGTGAGCGCCCATGCGGCATTGGCGGCCGCCTGCAAGATTGGTTTGCTGCCCAGGCTGGTCCCAGCCACGATCAGAGGACGGCGCGCTGCCGCCAAATCGGCGGCAATCTGCGCGGCCAGCGCGCGCGTGTCGCCCGGCAGACCGGGGACCTCCGGACAAGCAGGGTTCAACACCGATGCAACCGCGAAGCCGAGGCGAGCGATGTCGTCGGGCGCGGCACGCAGCACGCCTCGGGCGATCTCATCCAGCCGGGTGGCTGCTGGTGTGGCGATGAAGAGGGGACCCCTCTGATGCTGGAGCGCTTCACGCACGGCGGTGTCCTGCCAGTCGGGGATCTTTTGCTTGCGCGCAGTCTCCATCGGCTGTTGGCGCACCGATTGGCGCAGCGCGAGCGCGAGCATGGGTGCGGTATTGGTCAGATCCTCCCCCAGGACCAGGACGGCATCGGCCCGCATCGCGTCGTGCAGAGAAGGGGAGCGCGCAGGTCCCTGCCGCAGGATCTCCACCGCTGCAGAGATCAATTCTGATTCCTCGTCGGAGGTGCCCAGGCAGAAGTTCTCCGCCCCGACCAGAGTGCGCAACGCGAAGTTGGCTTCGAGGGAGGCTCGCGGCGATCCGATACCGATCACGCCCTGGCTCTCCGCCAGGATACCCGCCAGGTGTGCGAGCGCCTCTTCTCTGGTTGCAGGCTCGGCCGCAGTTCCGGCCGCCCGCCGCAGCATCGGCCTGCGGATGCGGCGCTCACTGTTGACGAACTCGTAGCCATAGCGGCCGCGGTCACACAGAAAATAGCGGTTGACCTCGCCGTGGTAGCGGTTGCGGATCCGGCGCAGCGTCCCATAGCGCTCGCCGGGGAGGGTGTTGCAGCCAATGGCGCAGTGAACGCAGATCGAGGGCGCGGTCTGGAGGTCCCACTTCCGCGTATAGTGCCTCTTGAGCGATTTGTCGGTGAAAACACCCGTGGGGCACACCTCCACCAGGTTGCCGCTGAATTCACTCTCGAGCACGCCGTCTGTTTGGCGGCCGAAATATACCTGATTGCGCAGCATGTGGGCGCCGAAGTCGCGCCCGCCCGCGTAGTCGTTGTAGAAGCGCACACAGCGATAACACTGGATGCAACGGTTCATTTCATGGTTCACGAAGGGGCCGAGGTACTGATTCTGGAAAGTACGCTTCAATCCGCGATAGCGCCGGTAGTCATGCCCGGTCATGACGGTCATGTCCTGCAAGTGGCACTCGCCGCCTTCGTCGCATATAGGACAGTCATGGGGATGGCTCAGCATCAGCCACTCGATGATGGAGGCGCGGAACTCGCGCGCCTCGGGATCCTCGATGGAAATCCGTGTGCCATCCGCGGCGGGAGTCATGCAGGCCATGATGATCTTGCCTTTGGTGTCATGCTCATCCCTGTACTGTTTGACGGCGCACTGGCGGCAGGCGCCTACCGACCCCAACTCCGGGTGCCAGCAGAAGTAGGGGAGGTCCAGTCCTAACTCCAGACAGGCATGAAGCAGGTTCCGGCCGGGATCGACTTCGTAGGCCTTTCCATCCACGTAAATCGTCGCCACTGATTGCCTCCATTGTGAACCGCGCAGACCTCAAACGAGTTACTTTGTGGCCTTGGAGGGTATCGCGGTTCGATTCTCCTGCTGCCTCCACGGGCAGCGCCGCTCGTGCAGATGCCGTTCGAAGTCCTCCCGGAAATATTTGAGCGCGCTCTGTAACGGCTCCATGGCACCCGGCGCGAGTGCGCAGTAGGTGTTGCCCGGCGCCAGCAGCCGGGTGTGAGACTGCAGGATCTCCAGATCGCCGGCACGACCCGCGCCGTTCTCGAGCGCCAGGAGAATATGCTCCACGAACTGCAGGCCGCCCCAGCACGGCGTGCACCACCCGCAGGATTCCTGAGCGAAGAAATGCTCCAGGTTCCACACCATGCCGACAGGGCAGGTCTTGTCGTCGAGCACGATGATCGTCCCGGTCCCCAGCCTGCTGCCGGCCGCCTGCACGGCACTGAAGTCGAGTTGGACGTCGAGGTGCCGCTCGACGAGGAAGTCAGTCGATGCGCCGCCCGGCAGCGCTCCCCGGAATTTGAGGCCCGGGCGCATACCGCCGGCATGCTCTTCGAGGATTTCGCGCATGGGCGTTCCCATGGGCAGTTCCCACAAGCCCGGGCGGTTGACCTTGCCGCTCACCCCGTAAAGCTTGGTTCCGCTGTCCTCGGTGCGGCTCAGGCTCCGAAACCACTCCGCGCCTTTGTTCACGATATGGGGGACGTTGCAGATGGTCTCGACGTTGTTCACGACCGTGGGTTTTCCCCACAGGCCGCTTGTCTGTGGGAATGGGGGCTTGGCCCTCGGGTTGGCACGTTTCCCTTCCAGTGAGTTGAGCAGGCCCGTTTCCTCGCCGCACATATAGCGGCCGGCGCTGGTGTGAAGACGCAGTTCGAAGGTGAAACCACTCCTCAGGATGTCTTTTCCCAGATGTCCGGCCGCGTAAGCTTCCGCCATGGCCCGGCGCAGGCGGATCTCCGCGACCGCGTACTCACGACGCAGGAAGATGTAGCCGACATCGGCCTGGATCGCGAACGCTGCAATGATCATGCCCTCGATAATCTGATGCGGATTGCCCTCCAACAGGAAGCGGTCCTTGAACGTACCGGGTTCCATCTCGTCCGCATTGAGCACCAGATATTTGCGCGCGGGCGCATCCCTGCCCATCGGGACGAAGGTCCATTTCAGCCCGGTGGGAAATCCCGCCCCGCCCCGGCCCTTGAGGCCCGATTGCTTGACGACATCCGTCACCTCGGCCGGCGTCATCTTCGCAAGTGCCTTATGTACGGCCTGGTATCCTCCGACGCGCTCGTAATCCCTCAGATTGAGCGGCTCTTCGCCCGGCCGGATGTTGGCGGTCAGCGGTCTCTCCATCATTGGTAGCTCTCGAGGATCCGGTCGATCTTGTCCGGATCGAGGTCGTGATAAAGCACATCATCGATCATCATCGCGGGCGCGTGATCACAGGCACCCAGACAGACAATCGGCAGCAGGGTAAACCTGCCGTCGGCGGTGGTCTGCCCGAGCCCGACGCCCAGGCGCGCCGTCAGATGGGCCCGGATGCTGTCATACCCCATGATCCAGCAGCTGACGCTGTCGCAGACGAGGACCACATGTTTCCCGACGGGCTTGCGAAAGATGAGGTTGTAAAACGTCGCGACGCCGTCAAGCTCATCCGGTGACATCTCGAGCAGCCCGGCGATCTCCGTGAGGCTTTCATCCGAGACCCATCCCCGGTGCCGCTGAACGATCTTCAGCGCATCGAGGCAGGCGGCCTGCTTCTGCTCGTAATGTTCGAGAGCCGTTTCGATTTCCCGGACCTCTTTCTCACTCAACAAGGTTCTTCCTCTTCTCAACGATCTACATCAGCCAGCACGAAGTCGATGCTGCCGAGAATGGCCACCAGGTCGGGAACCAGGCGGCCACGGCTGAGCAGCGGTACCATCTGCACATGGGGAAACGATGGCGCGCGGATGCGCGTGCGATACGAAACGGTGTTTCCATCGCTTACGAGGAAATAGCCGTTGTTGCCTTTGGTTGCTTCAATGCCGAAAAACGCTTCGCCCGGGGGAATCACCGGACCCCAGCTCACTCCCAGAAAATGGGTGATCAGGGTCTCGATGTCATGCATGGTGTTCTCTTTGAGCGGCGGCGTTGCCAGCGGATGATCGGACTTGTACTGGCCGGGTGGCATGTTCTCGAGGCACTGGCGGATGATGCGCAGGCTTTGCCGCATCTCCTCCACACGTACGAGTCCGCGGTCGTAACAATCGCCGTGCTGGGCAATGGGGATGTCGAATTCAAACCGGTCGTATCCGGAGTAAGGCCGTTTTTTGCGGAAGTCCCACTCAAAGCCGGTCGCGCGCAGCCCCGGCCCGGTTACACCCCATTCGATCGCCTCGGCCGTGTTGTAGCTGCCGATCCCCTGTGTGCGGGCCTTGAAAATCCGGTTTTTCATGACGAGGCTGTCATATTCCGCGAGCCGCTTCGGCAGGTAGTCGAGAAAGTTCCGCACCATTTGATCCCAACCCCTCGGCAGATCCTGCGCCACGCCGCCGATGCGGAACCAGTTGGGATGCATGCGGGCTCCGCATATGGCTTCGACGATCTCAAGGATCCGCTCGCGATCAGTGAACATATAGAAGACGGGCGAGAGCGCGCCTACGTCCTGCGCGAATGTGCCGTACCAGACGAGATGGCTGGACAGCCGGAACAACTCTGCCATCATGACCCGGATTACTTTGGCGCGATCGGGCACCTCAATTCCCGCCAGCGTTTCCACCGCCAGCACATAGGCGAGGTTGTTCATCACGCCGCCGAGGTAGTCGACACGATCCGTGTAGGGGATGTAGGTGTGCCACGACTGGCGCTCGCCCATTTTCTCTGCGGCCCGGTGGTGGAATCCGATCTCGGGCACCGCATCCAGGATTTCCTCGCCGTCGAGCTGGAGGACGATGCGGAACACGCCGTGAGTCCCCGGATGCTGCGGCCCCACATTGAGAAACATGAAATCGGTTTCCTCGCTGTGGCGCTTCAACCCCCAATCCTCGGGGCTGAAAAGCAAAGCTTCCTGCTCCCTTTCCTGTTTTTCATCGGGAAGCTGAAACGGACCCATCTCCGTCCCACGCGCAGGATGATCCTTGCGCAACGGGTGCCCCTCCCAAGTGGGCGGCATCAAGAGGCGGCGCAGATGCGGATGTCCTTCGAAGCAGATACCGAACATGTCCCATACTTCGCGCTCGTACCAGTTGGCTGCGGGCCAGAGATCGGTAATGGACGGTAGTGACGGGGTCTCACCCAGGAGCGGAACTTTGATGCGCACATCCTGATTGCGTTCGAAGGAGAGCAAATGGTAAACCACACTGAAATCGCTCGGAGGCTGACCCTGCCGATGCTCGCGGACACGTTCGTCGATGGCCGTCAAGTCATAGAGCATCCGATAAGGCTGGTTCGCCTCCTCCTTGAGGTAACGCAATGCCGCCGCCGCGCGCTCCCTGGAAATCCATAGAGTCGGAATCTGATCGCGCGTTGCCTGAAACGCGACCACCGACCCATTGAACCTGTCCATCACTTCCTGCCGGACGTCCATCATTTTGATTTTGGATTTTGGATTTTAGATTTTGGATTTCGGAGGAATTCCTAGTTAGGGATCTTGAAATCCAAAATCCGCAATCCAAAATCTAAAATTAAAAAACCCTGTTCGTATGATTTTGGATTTTAGATCTTGGATTTCGGAGGAATCCCTAGTTAGGAGTCTTGAAATCCAAAATCCGCAATCCAAAATCTAAAATTAGAAACCCCTATCGTATCTGCTTTCGTCATATTTCGTCGGGTGGGCGCAGCAGGCCAGCTTGTTGCCGTTCGGCGCGCTTGAGATCTCGCTGTGAGGGGGTGTCGCCCCGCCGGGCAATCCCCTCGCCCAGCACCCAGCTGAGCGGCCGCCGCTCGGTTCCCACCGCTTTCTGCAGGAGCAGCAGTCCCTCCAGGAACGCATCGGGACGCGGCGGGCAACCCGGCACATAGACGTCTACGGGCATGAACTTGTCAACCCCCTGCACCACGCTGTAAATGTCGTACATGCCTCCGGAATTTGCGCAGGAACCCATTGAGATCACCCAACGCGGTTCCATCATCTGATCGTAGAGCCTGCGGATGATCGGAGCCATCTTGATGAACGGCGTGCCGGCGATCACCATCAGATCGGCCTCGCGTGGAGAGCCTCTGATCACCTCAGCGCCAAAACGGGCGATGTCATACTTGCTCGTGATGCTGGTCGCCATTTCCACATAGCAACAGGAAAGTCCGAAGTTGAAGGGCCAGATCGAGTTCTTGCGTCCCCAGGCAATCAGATCTTCCAGGCGCGACAGCAAGACGCTGCGTTTCGCCACTTCCTGAAAGGACCCATCCCCGACTTCGGGGATCGGCGAGCGGGATGACACATCACGGGCCGAGGATGACCAGGGCGTCGGAATGGGCGATGACCGCGCCGCGCCTGGTGCTTTGCTCAACCACCAACGCATAGAGCCAATTCCTTTCTAGGTTCTTGTGCGGGGGCTCCAGTTCAGGGCGCCGAGGCGCCACAAATAAGCGAGCGTCGCGATCAGGATGCCGATGAAAATCGCGACCTCGAGATAGCCGGCCCAGCCCACTTGACGAAATGCGATGGCCCAGGCGATGATGAAAACTGCCTCCAGATCGAAGATGACGAAAAACATGGCGATCAGGTAGTACTGCACGGACAGGCGGCCCTGTGCGGAGCCGGTCGAGATAATGCCTGATTCGTAGGGTTCGCCGGTCTCCTTCCCTCGATGACGGGGGCCCAGGAAGTATGAAACCAGGATCATGCCGGCGGCCAAAACAACGGTAGCGGCGAAATAAGCAATCAGAGGCCAAAGGGCTGTCTGCATCGAAGCATCCAAGGTGACGATCCCCCTTTCTCCCGATGCCATGGCGGCGCCGGGAGCAGACCTACCTTTAGCTGAGAATAGCAGGTACCTTGATGTTAAGGAATACCTTGGGTGGCTGATACGGTCTTGGATATCAATTGAAACTGAGTTTCTTTGTCCTGTCAGATCATGTTATCTTAACCTGTAGTCTGACGGGGAGTGGGGACAAACGCCCCAGCGCTTTGCGGTTGTTCCCCACGTTCGCCAAGGGCGGCCGAAAATGGGCGGTGTCGGAGCGAGGAGGGCTGAGGGATGAATCGCCCACGCGTGTTATTGGCAGACGACCACACCATGATCCTGGCCGGGTTGCGCAGCCTGCTGGAATCTGACTTCGACCTGGTCGGAACGGTAGAAGACGGACGTGCTCTGCTCGATGCCGCCGTGCAGTTGAAGCCCGACATCATTATGGTGGATATTTCGATGCCTCTGTTGAATGGCATTGAGGCCGCGCGCCAGCTGAAGAAGCTGGTTCCTCAATCCAAGATTATCTTCCTCACCATGCATGGGGATGTCGCGTACGTCAAGGAAGCGTTCCGGGTGGGAGCCTCCGGATACCTGATCAAGCGCTCGGCAGCTTCGGAGCTGGTCACCGCGATCCAAGAGGTGCTGAAAGGCCGCACCTACGTGACTCCGCTGGTCACCAAAGACATGATGGAGTCTTTCATCGAGCCCACCGATTCCCCCGAGAAGTTGCACAGCCGCCTGACGCCGCGCCAGCGGGAGGTGCTCCAGCTGGTGGCGGAGGGCCATTCAAACAAAGAGATCGCCTCGGTTCTCAAGGTCTCTACCAAAACGGTAGAGTTTCATAAATACAACCTCATGCAGGCTCTGGGTATCAGGACGACAGCCGAACTCACGCAGTATGCCATGCGGCACGGATACATCTCGACGTAATTAGGGGCATTCCGTTTCCCCGGCATTTTCGTGTTTGTTTACCCCGGATCGTTCATGAATGTGCGACCAAAATGCAGTTTTGGACGCAGAAAAACGCTGACCGACGCCGACCGTCTGGTCCTGGTCGGCGTGCAAAAGCTCCTGCCTGCGTTTATCTGCGTCCAATTTTGTTGCTCTTCACGGGCGCGCGGTTCCGCTTCATGAATAATTCAGGTTAATACATCTTGTCAAACCAGGCGTCCTCCAAGATGAAGGTCTTCTTAATCAGTGACTTGCCGCCGGCGCGCACAACGATGGTGTAATTCCCGGGAGTGGCCGGCACGGAACCTCCGAAAGCGGAGATCGCCTGCGCCGCTCCGCCGCCGCGGCCGCCGCCTCCAAAACCTCCGCCTGCGCCTCTGCCTCTGCCACCTTGCGCCGGTGGCACGAGCGTGGTTTCGGTGCTGCGCATGTTCCACATAACCTGGTTCAGTCCTGCTGCGTTCGGGCCCTTGGTTTCGGACACGACACGGGATCCCTGAAGAACCTGGATCGTGACTTCGCCTGACACTGGCGCCTTCTGGTAATAGTTGATGACCATCCCGTTCGGCTGGCCCGGTGCTCTGAAATTGATGGATGCCGACACCGGATTCGTGCGCGTCACCCATTTTACCCTGGGCTTGACATCGAAAAGGTATAGGTCCTGCCCCAGTACTTGCGCGTCCAGTTCCTGGAAAGGGCTGATGTCGGCGATGAAGAATCCGCGGCCGTGTGTGGCCAGGATCAGTTCGTTCTCACGCGGGTGGATCTCGAGATCATGCACGGGTTGAGTTGGAAAGCCCTTCATCTCCGTCCAGGTCTTGCCGCCGTCGATGGTAACGTAGAGGCCGAAATCGACACCGGCGAAAAGCAGGTTTGGATTTTTCGGATCCTCGATCACGACGTTGACCGATTTGTTGGGCAGGTTGCCGACGACTGATGTCCAGGTCTGGCCGAAGTCGGAGGTTTTATAGATGAACGGCCTGAAATCGTCATTCCGGAGCCCGGTGTAGGAAACGTAGGCGGTGCCCGGCTGGTGCCTGGAGGCGACTATGTGGCTGACCCAGAAACCCGGATTGCCCTTGATGTTGTCATTCAGCTTCGTCCAGGCTTTCATGTCGTCCACGTTCTTGGTCACCCATACGTTGCCGTCATCGGTGCCGGCCCAGATCAGGCCCCTGACAATGGGCGACTCGTCCAGAGCGGTGATGGTGCAGTACTCGATGTTCCCGTCGCCGCCCTTGCCGGTGGGCATCTTGCTCGCGTCATTGGTTGACAAATCAGGGCTGGCCTCCACCCACGTGTCCCCGCGGGTAGTCGATTTCATCAGCTTGTTGGCCGCGTGATAGATCACGGCCGGATCGTGGGGCGAAACGACGATGGGGGACGACCAGTTGTGGCGGAGGGCCTGGTCGCGCGGGGTGATGTTCCTGGATTCCCCGGTATAAAGGTCGGTCCGGCCCAGCGACCCGAACTGGGATTCGTTATAGAGGTAACGATTCGTCACCAGGTCGACCACGTTGTAGAATCCGTCGCCGCCGCCTACAGACTGCCAGTCCTCAAACACGATCGGCGCGGTGCCCCGCTTCGAGCTCGGTCCGCGCACGGAGCCGTTGTCCTGGATTCCGCCATAGACGTTATAAGGGTACTGCATGTCGTAGCCGACCTGGTAGAGTTGGGCCAGAGGCAGTTCGTCCGGGTGATACCAATTTTTGCCGCTGTCCCAGGTGATTCCCATGCCATGGTCGTACCCGAGAATCATGTGACTCGAGTTTGCCGGATCGATCCAAAGACCGTGGTTGTCGCCGCCGAAACGGAAAGCAGAGCTCCAGGTCTTGCCGCCATCCGTGGAATGGGACACTCCAACAGAGAGCACGTAGACGTGGTTCACGTCGTTCGGATCGACGCGGATTTGGGAGTAATAATAGCCGGGACCGCCGAAATCAATTCCAGGTGGCAGTTTCTCGGGGCTCACTTTGCGCCAGGCCTTGCCTGCGTCGTCGCTTCTGTATATCTCACCGCCAATCATCCCGGCGCTTGACTTGCCTGCGCGCAATTCCTTGAGGCGTTCTTCGTCGGACATACCGGGCTTGTTGGCGTTCTCGATGACGGCATATACGACATCCGGGTTGTTCCGGGCCACGTCGATCCCGATGCGGCCGAGCATGCCGCCGGGAAGCCCGTTGGTCAGCTTCGTCCAGGTGGCGCCGGCATCGATGGTCTTGTAGATACCGCTCCCTGGGCCGCCGAGGTTGAAGGTCCAGGGTTTGCGCTCCTTGTCGTAGGACGCCGCGTAGAGCACCTTGGGATTCCGCGAATCCATGGCGACATCGCAGACGCCGATCGAGCGGTTGCCCACCTTGACGTCGAGCGATTTCGTCCAGGTCCTGCCGCCATCGGTTGTCTTGTACAGACCGCGCTCCGGGTTTTCTGAGTAGAGGTGGCCTAGAGCAGCCACGTAGACAATATCCGGATTTTTCGGGTCCACAATGATGCGGCCGATATGATGGCTTTCCTTGAGCCCCACATTTGTCCATGTTTTGCCGGCGTCAGTGGACTTGTACACACCGTCACCCCAATAGGTGCTGCGGGAGGTTGTGGCTTCACCGCTGCCTACATAAACGACCATGGCATCCGAAGGGGCAACAGCGACATCGCCGATCGAAATAACCGCCTGATTGTCAAAGATCGGTTCCCACGAAGTGCCGTTGTTCATCGACTTCCACAGGCCGCCGGAGGCTGCAGCAGCATAGATCGTGGCCGGTTCGAGGTCGGGGACCGCTATGTCGACAAACCGGCCGCTCTGGCGCGTCGGCCCGATGTTGCGGAAGGCGAAGGCCTTGAGGATATCGGGCGTGAGCGCCTGCGCGCCGAGGTCGGAGGCGAGGAGGAGTGCCGACAGCGCAAGCACTACCACGCTGCCGAGGATCTTAAGACGTGGCGTTCTCATATTAAACGGCTCCTTTGATAGAGGCATTTATCGCGGATTTGCCTGAAAAAGTTAAAGGCATAGTATCGCGGGTTTTCGATTCGTAGGCCTATGCTCGTACCCTGCCCGGGTCTATGACAATGTAGGGACATTTGTAGCGCGGGTCTGCCTGCAGAAGCAAGCTGGAAATTCACCATGCATTCGGCAGTTTGCTGTGAGACTTCTTAATTCCTATGGCCCGCTGCCCTCTGCCCATGCCGCTGCCTACCTGGCGTCGGAGCGGAATTGTTCTAGGACGGCTCCCTGCACCTGCGTTGCATCGCGGGTTGACTTGCGTCGCGCCGGTCGTGCTAGACTGAAGCCGGCCGGATCGGCCGCCGCCATGTTGTTGGCAGGAGAACCGGCTGTGGGAGGAGCAATCATAATGAGGAATTTTCGCCAGGAAGCATCGGGGGCGGTGACGGGAGATTGTGAAGAGTTTTCAGGTGGAACGCTTCCGGCACGCACTCTGGAACGGATCATCGGCAAGCCGCCGGCAGCGTGGACATCGCAGGACCTCGTCGAGCTTTTTCGCTCAAAGCGCATCCGCCTGGTGAGCCTGATGCATGTGGGGGGCGACGGCTGGCTGAAGACTCTGGACTTTGTGCCGCGGGATTTGCAGCATCTTCAGGACATACTCGAAGGAGGAGAGCGAGCAGACGGATCCAGCCTGTTCGCCGGCAAAGGAATTCGCGAGGGAACCTCCGACATGTTGCTCCGGCCCCGCGTTGAGAGCGCATTCCTGGACCCCTTCTCGCCCAGCCCGACCCTGGTGCTGATGTGCCTGCACCTCGGCCAGGATGGAGGTCCGTTACGCGAATCGCCGGACGCCATCCTCCGGCGCAGTTACGAGCATTTGCGCGCCACGACCGGTGTCGATCTCTGGGCCCTCGGGGAGGTGGAGTACTTCCTCGGTAAGCATGCGTCTGAAAGCGACATCTATGGCGCCGACGAGCGCGGCTATCACGCCAGCTCGCCTTTCGTTTTTGGCCAGACGCTGCGCCGGCAGGCTCTGGTTACGCTGGCTGAAATCGGTGTGCGGGTCAAATACGGCCACAGCGAGGTCGGCTATATTGCTGCAACCGAGGCCGATGACATGATTTGGGAACAGCACGAGGTGGAATTGGCCCTGACCCCGCTGCCGCAGGCTGCGGAGAGCGTCGCTCTTACTCAGTGGGTGCTGCGCAACCTGGTGCATCAGCACGGCATGCGCTGCAGTTTCGATCCGATTCTGCGCAAGGGGCACGCGGGATCGGGCCTCCATTTCCATCTCTCGCCCATGGTCGACGGAAAACATGCCGGGCGTTCATCCGGCGCGGAGCAGTTGAGCGCCCCGGGAAAGTGGCTTGTTGCCGGGTTGGTACAGTTCGGCAGCGCGCTTATGGCCTTCGGCAACCGAAGTGCCGGTTCGTTTGTCCGACTGAGCCAGGCCAAGGAGGCCCCCACAGCAATTACCTGGGGGGCATATGATCGCCACGCGCTCGTGCGGCTGCCTCTCATTGCCACTACAGCCGAAGGCCGCGTGGTCAGCCCGCCGACTATTGAGTTTCGTCTGCCGGACGGTTCGGCGCATCCTCATCTGCTTCTTGCCGGCGTTGCACAGGCAATGTTTGCCGGACGCCTGACTCCCGACCTGGACGCTTTGCTGGCACGCACATCCTCTTCGAGCGTCACGCCGAAAACCGGAGCCGTCACAAACGGCGATCGGCTTCCGGCCTCCTTCCCCGAGATCGCGGACCTGCTCGCCGCCCATCGTTCGGTCTTGGAACAAGGGGGCGTTTTCCCTCCTAGTCTGATCGACCAATTCCTGACCGTCCTTCGATCCTAGAACCGGTGCCGGGCAGTGGGAAAAAGACCGGCGATGATTGGCACGGAGGGCAGAGCCGCATCCAAAAAACCTCAACGCAAAGTGTGCTGAGATCGCAGTAATCGCGGAACATTCGCGCTGCTTGACCGCCAGGGACGAAGGGGCCGGAGAAATACCAGGCAAGCGCTTTCGCCCCTGTCGCGGCGGCGGCGCATGCGCTCCTCCAGGCCCCATTCATGTTGTTCGCGTCATTCGGCGCTGCTTTTTACCCGCTGGGTCCGAGTCGCAGGCATTTTGCGGCAGAACTGTCTGCTGCGATCGTCGTGTGATAGAATAAATGGAATTATCCGAGCGAGTTAGATTGATTGTTTTTGACCTGGTCGGGGATGGAGACAGGTGAGGAATGACTGAGGATCATGCAACGGATTTGATCGATGACTTTCTTGGCAGTGCCCACGTATTCGCCTCAGCGCTGGCAGACGTGATCGAAGAAGAGTTGCTGCGGGAGGTGGCTGAAAACCAAATCACCGTCTCCCAGTTGAAGCTGCTCAAGCTCGTGAACTTGACCGAAGCGCAGACGATTGGCGATGTGGCCGCTTTTCTGGGGGTCAGTAACGCAGCTGCGAGCAAGGCGGTGGACAAGCTGGTGCGGATGATGCTGCTGCGGCGCAGTGAAGGCGAAACCGATCGCCGCGCGATCCATCTCTCCCTGACGCAGCCGAGCCGGCGTCTGCTGGCCGCTTACGACGCCGCCAGGCGGCACAAGCTGCAGCAGATCTTCGGAGATTTCGAGCCTGAGGAACTCCGGCAGGCGGCGGCGCTGCTCGATCGGCTCTCCGCCCAGATCGTCAACCAGAGCGCTGAAGGGGAACAGATGTGCCTGCAGTGCGGTATCTATTTCCGCGAGAAATGCGTGCTGCGCAAGCTGCTCAGCCGCCAATGCCTGTACCAGCGCCAGAAGGAGCGCCAAGGGTCTGATGAATTACAGATGAAGAATAACCAGTGAAGGGCAGTGCTTGTTTTTGGAAGTAAACATCGGTCGATCGGCGGGCATCGTTCATTTGACCTCCCAATTGCGGTTTACAATCACAGGCCATTTACCTATCATTTCGGGGCGTGCCTGATCCCAGTCGGTTCCCGGGGCCGAACTCGGAGCAATGCATAAGCCGCAGTGGCACTCTGGAAACTCAGGGCGAAACCTATCGTTTTTCTCCACGGGAATCTCCGACCAGGTGCGCATGGATGATTCACCGGCCCCGTCCGGTTTTCGAGAGCGACCAGAAACATGAAGGAAGATGGTATGGACCGCCGCGATTTCCTGAAACGATCATCCCGGGTGGGCGCGGGCGTAGCTGCCGCATGCGGGCTCGGCTTCTGGCTCCACTCGCGCAGCCGTCACCCCGGCCAGGAGCTGTCGACCTCGCAGGTAAGAAACTATCGCGTCAATATCGGAAACGATCTGCCAAAGATGGTCGTGGTTTCGGGCGGCACGCCGGGCGGTCTGGCGGCGGCCGCGCTGGCGGCCCTCGGCGGGATGCAGAAGTTCATCGCCAGAGGCGATGTTGTGGTTCTGAAGCCCAACATCGGTTGGGACCGGGTCCCTCAGCAGGCGGCGAACACAAATCCCGAGCTTGTGAAGGCTGTTGCTCAGCTGTGTTTTGAAGCGGGAGCCAAACAGGTGGTGGTAACGGATGTATCCTGCAACGACCCCCGGCGCTGCTTCATGCGCAGCGGCATTGCCAGCGCGGCCGAATCCGCAGGCGCGACAGTACTCCTTCCCGAGGAACGCAAGTTCCGGGATTACCGCATCAATGGCGAGCTGCTGTCGGTTTGGCCGGTGTATACGCCGATCATCGAGGCTGACAAGATCATTAATATCCCGATTGTGAAACACCACAATCTCTCTCGCGTCACGATGGGAATGAAGAACTGGTATGGAATTCTCGGGGGGAGAAGAAACCAATTGCATCAGAATATCGACGTCGGCATCGCGGATCTGGCGACCTTTGTGCGACCGACGCTGACGATCCTGGATGCCTACCGGGTGCTCATGGTGAATGGGCCTCAAGGGGGAAATCTCAACGACGTCAAGCTGCTCAAGACAGTCGTGGCCGGCGTGGATCCTGTGGCCATCGACGCCCTCGGGGCCACGTTTCTGGGCTTAAGAGCAGAACAGATCCCTTATATCATGATCGGTCACACGCGCGGTCTGGGGAACAAGAACTATTCGGAACTGCAGGTGAAGTATGTCAACCTCGAATAAATCGATACCTCGCCCGGCTTTCCCGAGTCCCGAAGCACCAGAGAAGCGAAGACCCAGAATGTGGCTGCGCCGGCTCCGACGCATCTCGCAGATCGTCTTTCTGGGGCTGTTCCTGTTTCTGCTTTTCCAGACCGAGTTCCGCGGCACCTTTGCACGAGGCGCGACCGACGCTGTCCGGCTCGACTATCCGGTCAGCATTTTCCTGGAGATGGATCCACTGGTGGCTTTCTCCACGGCACTCTCGACTCATGCGCTCTACGGCAATGTCATCTGGGCGCTCGTCATCATTTCGGTGACCATCCTGATCGGAAGGTTCTTCTGCGGCTGGGTCTGCCCCTTAGGGACGCTCCACCACTTTTTCTCGAGTTATAAGCCTGAGCGCAAAGGCAAGAAGCGCGTGGATGCCAACCATTACAAAAAATGGATGTCGATCAAGTACTACCTGCTGTTCGGCCTGATCGCCATGTCGATTTTCACTTCGCTGCAGACCGGCATCCTCGACCCCATCCCGTTCCTGGTGCGCTCACTCGCAGTGTCGATCATTCCCGGGCTCAACTTCGGGCTGAGAAGCGGGTTCGATTTCTTGTACGGGACCAACATCGCGGTTCTCCAGTGGTGCGCCGATGCCGGATATCGCCTGTTCGGCTCAAACATCTTGAGCTTCAAGCCGCAGTACTACTACTTCGGCTTCCTGCTTGGGGCGATCTTCGTGGCCCTGGCGATCCTCAATCGTGCCATCACGCGGTTCTGGTGCCGGGGCATCTGCCCGCTCGGCGCCTTCATGGGGCTGCTGTCGCGCTATTCGATCTTCGGCATGGAAAAGAACCACGGCAAGTGTGACGACTGCAACCGGTGCCTGCTTCATTGCCAGGGGGCCTGCGATCCGCAGGGAAAGGTGCCATGGCGGCAGGCCGAATGCCACCTGTGCTTCAACTGCGAGGCGGCGTGCCCTGAGGATGTCATCCGTTTCAAGTTCTTTCCGAAGGCCGACTCCATTAACGTTTTGCCTGACTTGAAACGGCGCCGGGCGCTCGAGAGTGTTGCGGCCGGTCTTGTCATACTGCCGGTCGTGCGCGCGAGCACAGGTTTGGCCAAGGATTACAACTCCGGCGTCATCCGCCCTCCGGGTTCGCTGGCAGAGAACGATTTCCTGGCCCGATGCATCCGTTGCGGCGAGTGCATGAAGGTGTGCCCGACCAACGCGATTCAGCCGGCGCTTTTTGAGAGCGGCGTGGAGGGCCTGTGGACGCCGATGCTGAAGATGCGCGTCGGCTACTGCGAGTACAGCTGCGTCCTGTGCGGCCAGGTCTGTCCTACGGGGGCGATCTGGAAATTGACGGAGGCCGAAAAGCTGGGCAAAGCAGGGGCAGATGCCTCCGGGAAGAAGAACCCGGGGCCTGTGAAGATCGGCACCGCGTTCTACGATCAGGGAAGGTGCCTCCCCTGGGCGATGGCCACTCCGTGCATTGTGTGCGAGGAATTCTGTCCCACTTCGCCAAAGGCGATTTGGGTGCAGGTGGAAACGATTCCGCGCCGTGACGGCACCATGGTGACGGTTCAGCGCCCTCGAGTGGACGTTGACCGGTGCGTCGGATGTGGAATATGCGAGAATGTCTGCCCGGTCCAGGATAAGCCCGCGGTTTACGTGACCAGCATAGGGGAGACCCGCTCGCGCACGAATCAGATTCGCCTCGAGAGCGGCGCCTACCGATAATTGCGGCAATAAGAGGGCATTCCGATTTTCCCGTCAGTATTCTAGTATTAGGAAGCTATGAGTGAGAAATCGGAGTGTCCCCCTTTGCGGAGAGTATTCATGAAAAAATCCCTCGTGTTCTTCCTGCTTCTGGCCAGCTTCGGTGTTGCTTCTTGCGCCAAAAAGGAAAGCAGCAACAAGGAGGAGGCCAAGGCCGTCGAGCCGGCGGCGCGGCCTTCCGATGTATCGCCTCAGTTGCTGGCGCTGCTCCCAGCCAAGAACGAGGTCCCCGGGTGGGCGATGTCCCAGAAGCCGCGTTCTTTCAAGGCAGGGGATCTCTACGAGTATATCGATGGCGCCGCAGACAGTTTCCTGGCCTACGGATTTCAGGAAGTCGCAAGCGCCGACTACAAACAGGACGGGACGGGCTACGAGGCAGTAGTCGAAATCTACCAGATGAAAGACCCGCTCAACGCCTTCGGCAAATACACCGAGGAGCGCAATCCGGGATACCAGTTTCTGAAGATCGGGAACGAAGGGTATTCGGGAGGGACATCAGTGAACTTCTGGTCCGGCCCCTACTATGTCAAGATCACGACCTTCGATGAAAAGGATGCGATCAAGCAGGAGATGACCAAGCTCGCGAATGCCGTCGCCGGCAAGGTGCCGGCCGCGGGGGCGGAGCCGGCGGAAGTTTCCTACTTCCCTAAAGAAAACCAGATGCCCCACACCATCGCTTACATTCCCAAAGACGTGCTCGCGCAGAGCTACTTTACCAACGGATTCGAGGCCAGGTACAAGGCGGACGCCAAGGAGTACAAGATGATCCTCGTAACCCTGGAGAGCCCTGCGGCCGCACAGGACGCGTTGGCGCGCTATCGGCAGTTTCTCTCGACCGGAGGGAAGGATGTTAAAGATCTAAAGTCGCCGGGTGAGGGGGGCTTTTCAGGCAGAGACAGTTTTTACGGCAACATGGCGGCGATCCGCGCCGGGAAGAACATTGTGGTCGCGCTCGGCATTGCTTCCGAGGAGGCGGGGAAGAAGTTGATTGCCGAACTGCTCGCCCACATCAAATAGCCGCATCCGGCCGACGCAGGATCGAAACTGCAGACAGACACCGATGGGGGCTGATCGATGTCAGCGTTCCTCGGTGTCCATCTGCGGTTATGATTCTCTCTAGATATAGATTGCTCTCAGGTCGGCAATCCTCTCACCGATTCTGACATTATTTGCGCAGCGCGCCGAACAGCTGGAGCAATCAGAGCAGTTCCTCAAACCTTCATTTTCAGGGATCTCCTCAAACGTGGCCCGGGCCTGATCGAAGTTGGCGTAGCAGGCGGCGTACATGTGCGTGCGCATGAGCGTGGGTATGTCGACGCCCTTCGGACAGGTCGCAAGGCAGGTTCCGCACTGCTTGCAGTAGTCGAGGGCGAGCATGACGTTCTTGTCAGCCAGCCAGGTCTTCTCTTCGTTGGTGTAATCCAGGCCCGAGGCGACGGCGAAGCTTTCATTCAGCTGGTCGAAATTTGTGAAGCCTGGAATTGCCGTGGTGATTTCCGGATGCTGGAGCACCCACTTGAGCATGGCGGTCTGGTTGAGCGCACCCAGATTTTTGGCGCGCCCGCCGGTCTGCGTTTTCATGGCGACAATACCGACCCCTTTTGCAGAAGCGGTTTTCAGTGCCTGAAGGAAATCCGCATCACCGGAGTTCTGGAAGTTAAACCCGACCACAACCATGTCATAAATCCCGCTCCCGGCAGCACTATTCAGAATTCCCGCCTGCCCCGCGTGCTGAGAGACGCCGATATAGCGCGCCTTCTTCTGCTGCCTTGCCTCCTTGAGCGCTTCGATGACCTCCGGGTTGTTCATTTGATCCACGTTGGGCTGATGAATCAGCAGTCCGTCAACGTAATCGGTCTGAAGACGTTTCAGGCACCCGGCGAAATCGCTCAGGAACTTGTCCTTGATCGAACCGGCCGGGACGCGGGGAAAGGGAATCTTGGTCTGAATGATGACTTTGTCGCGCACCCCCAGCTGGGCGATGACGCTCCCCACCATTTCCTCGTTTCTCCCCTGCTGATAACCCAGCGCTGTGTCGAAGAGGCGCACCCCTGCTTCATAGGCCTGTTTCAGTACTTCAGGATTGTTGGCGTTCATCACGCCCATGCTGACAATCGGCACCCTGATGCCGGTTCTGCCGAGGGTGCGCTGGATAGCGGCCTTGCCCTTTGCCGTGTTGCCAACCGGTTGCTGGCCGGGCATCCAGCGACGCGGCACGCCGATCACGCCCGCAGAGGCCAGGGCCAACGAGGTCTGAGACAAGAATTTCCTTCTGTTTTTATCCGGACTGTCTGATGCCATAACTGGGGCTCCTGATTGATTCATGAGTTTCTACTTCGAGGCTCTTTCTTTCTCCGGGAAAAATTTCTCGAGCACTTCCGGGCCGGGCTTCGGAGTCGCCAGGCTGACGATGATAAGGGCGCCCAGGGATGCAATGAGCGCCGGATAGATGAGCGGGATCCCCCAGGGATCGCCCTCGGGGACCTGTTCTGCAGGCAAGAGCTTGGACGCGATGAAGAAGAACAGGCAGACGGCCGTTCCCGAAATGATCGAAGCCAGACCGCCCGCCTTTGTGGCGCGCTTCCAGGCCAGGGCCGCGAGCAGGGCCGGTGTGATTGCGACGCCGTAGATCGTATAGGCGAACAAGCTCATCTGGAGGATGCTCGTCAGTTGCGTCGCGAGCAGGAAAGCCAGCACACCGATGACGAGGACGAGGATCTTCTGCAAGGGGACCAGGGTCTTTTCGTCTGCGTCCTTTTTCATGAATCGCTGATAGATGTCGCGCATGAGCGTCGTCGACGGGGAGAGCAGATAGTTCATGCCCGTGGAGAGGACGACGGCGCAGGCCGCACCCAGGAGCAGCACCCCGACCCATGGCGGCACCAGGCTTCGGGCGGCCATGAGAACTACTTTGCCGCCCGCTTTAGGGATGGTCAGGTCGATCTGGCCTTTAAACTTGCTATAAGCGAAGACGGCGATGATGACCACGACGGTTTCGACAAAGATCGTCCCGATCGTCCACCAGGCGACGGCCTTTTTCGCGTCCTTGGCGGACTTGGCGCTATAGAACTTCTGGTACATGCTTTGGACACCCATGAGCAGGAACAGCGTCGAAAGGAAATAGCCGATGGCCTTAAGCCATGGATGGGCTCCAAACTGGTTGTTGACAACGGCAAAGTATCCGGGATCAAGTGCCGCGTGGGCGCCCGGCAGGCCACCCGCCGATGAGACGACGAAGGGTACCGCCAGGAGACAGGCCAGCACAATAACGATTCCGTTCGGCAGATCCGTGTAGGCGATGGCCACCATGCCACCAAGCATTGTGAAGAGAATGACGAACGCGGCCGCGATGATCGTGCCCGTCCACTCGGAGATCTGGCCGTCGGTGATTACGTTTAAAATGAATCCGCCCGCCACGAATTGATAGGACACGATCGAGATGAAGGACAGGATCAGCGCGAGGGCTCCGAAGAGCCGGGCCGCCGGTCCGTAGCGGACCTCAAGGACATCGCCGACCGTATACTGGCCGAAAGTGTGGATCTTGGCCGCAAGAAAGTAAATGAGGATGATGCCCACCCATGCCCCGCCGGCGAGCCACAGGGCCGAGAAGCCGGCCTTGGAGGCGAACTCGGCTCCGCTGATGAACGTGCCGGAACCGATCCAGGTGCAGATCAGCGTGAAGACCATGACCTGCCACTTCAAGCTGCGGCCGGCGACCATGAACTGCTCCTGGCTCTTAATCCGTCTGGAACGGATGAAGTTCAGCACCGTAAGGCCGAGGAGATAGGCCAGAATGATGTAGAGATAGAAGTACATTTTCCCTCCTTCTCAGCAGGGTTGTTGAGAGGATCGGTGTCGCTCACGTTGGCAAGGAGAGTTTGTATCTCAAGCGGGCTGGAGGAACAAGGAAAATCCGGGCGCGGTGCAAGAGCGGGGGGCCTACCCTGAAGTGCGGCAACTTTCTGCCGCCTTTAAATGGAGCAAAGCGGAGCCCGGCATCCAAGGCACAAGCACCCTTATGCACTCCCGCGGCTTTGTCGAGAATTTTCAAAAGCACTTGCCTCCCCGGGGGCCGCAAGATTTCTCGCTTGCTCCTCAATGCCGCCCGCATGAAAATGAAATTTGGCATCCGACGACAGCGCAAAACGGAATCACAGCCGGACGCCGATCCGGCTGGATAATGATCGGCGTTTATCCGCAAGCATCTGTGGTTTAAGATTCTTGATCGCCTGGCCGCCAGGTGAGACCCGGAGAGGTCATGCAAGAATCCACGCAACCCCAACTGGTTAGAGCGCTCGGGCTGCGCGAAGCAATCGCGATCCAGATGGGCATGATCATCGGGTCGGGGATCTTTGTGGTTCCGGCCACGATCGCCGGCCGCCTTCATGCCCTCGGGCCGATCCTTCTTGTGTGGGTTCTGGGCGGACTGCTGATTCTCTTCGGAGCCCTGACCCTGGCCGAGTTGAGTTCAATTCTCCCCCAGGCCGGCGGTCCTTACGTGTACCTCCGGCACGGCTTTGGATCCGTATGGGCTTTCATGTTCAGCTGGAATCATTTTTTCATCAACACGGCCGGTTCCGTCGCCGCCATTGCGGTGGCCTTCGCGACCTATCTCGGGCACTTCATCCCGGCGCTCTCGCCCCAGCGGCCCTTCCTTTCCAGCCACTGGGTATGGTTCGGTCGCCCGATGAGTTTCACGGTCGGTTGGGTTCAGATCGCAGCCATGGCGACGATCGCATTGGTCACCTTCATCAACGTCCGCGGGGTCAAGCTTGGCGGGTGGGTCATGAATTTTTTCACGGCGGCAAAAGTCTCGGCACTGGCAGCGTTGATTCTCGCGGTGGTTTTTTCCGGCAAAGGCAGGATGGCCAACCTGTCGCCCATCTGGCCTGACAGTTGGACGAGCGAGTTGACCGCCGGCCTGGGCCTGTCCATGATCTCCGTGCTGTGGGCCTATGACGGCTGGATCACGGTGACGCTGACGGCGGGAGAAATCAAAAATCCGCAGCGAAACGTCCCGCTTTCACTGGTGACCGGCACCCTTTCGGTTATCGCACTCTACGTTGCCGCCAACCTCGCCTATGTCTATGTCCTTCCGTTGCCCGCCATGGCCGGTTCCCCGCGCGTTGCCGCCGACGTGGCCGGCGAGGTGCTCGGCCCGTTGGGTGTCCTGTTGATCATCGCCGGGATTCTTTGCTCGACATTCGGCACCATCCATGGCTGCGTGCTGGGCGGCCCGCGATGCATTTACGCCGCCGGTGCAGACGGCACATTTTCCAGGAGCTTTGGCAAGGTGCACAAGCGGTTCCACACTCCCGCAGTCGCCATCGTGACTCTAGGTGTCTGGGGCGGTTTGCTTACGCTGAGTGGAACCTATGATCAGATCACTTCCTATGTGGTCTTCGGCTCATGGGGATTTTACGCGCTCACCGCTTTGTCGGTCATGGCCCTGCGGCGGAAAATGCCCCAATCACCGAGGCCCTACAGGGCATGGGGCTATCCGTACACTACGCTCCTGTTTGTCGCTGTGACGGGCTGGTTCCTCGGCAATACGCTGGTGCGCGACCCGCGCAATGCGATCATCGGAATCGTCCTGCTCCTTATCTCTCTGCCGTTTTACTATCACTGGACAAGGAAAGCGAGGACTGTGTGAGGAAGTGCCTCAATGACCGAAAGGAGTCAGAGCAACAATGGGAAAAAGAGTTCTCCTCGTGGGATTCGGCATGCAAGGAAAGGCGGTGCTCCATGATCTGGTGCACTGCGCCGACATCTCCCGCATCGATGTTGTGGACAGCAGGCCCGATCTCCAGTCTGATTTGAGCATCTACCCGTCCGGAAAAGTCAGCGGCCGAATCCTGGATGCCACCGATGAGGAAAGTCTGGCTGTTCTCTTGCGCCATGCGGACGCCGTTGTCGAGGCTCTGCCCGGGGCTTTCGCCCTTCAGGTAGGCCGGCTCGCAGCGGATTGCGGCGTGAACCTGGTGAGCAGCATGTACTATCTCAACCCGGGCGAGCAGGAGGCCGAAAAGATCCAGTCCATCAACAACGAGATCCGTTACATCCATGGCAAGGCGAAAGGGAAAGGGATAGTAATACTCACTGAGTTCGGATTGGATCCGGGCCTGGACCTCATTCTCGGGGCCAAGGCAATCGGCGAGCTGGACGAGGTCCATGAACTCCACATGTATGGAGCAGGCATCCCGGGCCCGAATGCCCGCTCGAATCCATTACAGTACAAATTCTCCTGGTCGATCATCGGGGTCATGAAGGCATATCGGCGTGCTGCCAAAATAATCAAAGCGGGACAAGTTCAGGTCATCGAGCCAGCCAGGCTCTTCGAACCAGCGAATTGTCACCTGCTTGATGTGGCTGAGATCGGCAGCCCGCTGGAATGTTTTCCCAATGGGGACAGCGTTCACTATGCCGAGTTGTTCGGCGTCCGGGATTCGATTCGGGAAATGGGGCGGTACACCTGCCGTTTGCCCAGCCATTGCGCCTTCTGGAATACCATGGTGAAGTGCGGCTTCCTCGATGACAAGCCGATACGCTGTGGTGATCTGTCCGCGTCGCCGATGCTCTATACGACGTCGCTTCTGGCGTCGCAAAAACAGTTTTATTATGCAGACGACGAACAGGATATGACATTGGTGCGGGTAGAGGCGCGGGGGACGCGCCATGGGAAAAAGACCGGAGTGATCTACCAACTGGTCGACACCCGTGACCTGGAATCAGGGCTCACCTCGATGCAGAGGACGGTAGGTTTTACGCTGAGCCTGGGTGCGCAACTGATCCTGGAGCGAAAACTGGATAGATCCGGTCTTCTGACACCCCTGGACGTGCCTTATGAGAAGGTGTTTCCCAGACTGGAAAAGCACAATATTCATGTTCAGCGCCTGGAGATTCCGGCAGACCGCCTGCGGATGTGAGCGTAAACCGATCAAGGAAAGAGCAAGGGGCAAAGGGGGATGCTTGACAAAATGAGATTCAAATTCGCCGGGTTCACACTGCCCAAAGCCAGATACCTCGGAGACTGCAGCACACAGGTCCAATCGAAGCAGCCTGGAAGGAGGAGGTAAACCATGACTGACGAAGTGCGTTCTGCGCTTGAATCAGGGATTCTCACGCTCACAATCCACAGGCCTGATCAGAGGAACGCACTGAATCAGGCGGTGCTTAAAGGGCTGGGGGAGGCGTTCCGACAGGCAGCCGGGAACCGGGCGGTTCGGGTTGTGACTCTTACGGGAGCCGGAGATAAGGTTTTCTGCGCCGGAGCCGACCTGAAATCATCGCTTCCCCAAGGGCTGGGAGGGGACGCGTTCAGCCGAAGCGACTATCGCGAACTGCTCATGGAAATCCTGCGCTGCCCCAAACCCACGATTGCACTGGCCCGGGGGCATGTCATGGCAGGGGGCATGGGCATCCTGCTTGCCTGTGACCTGGCGCTGGCCTGCGATGACGTCCACTTCTCCACACCCGAGATTCAGGTGGGGATGTTCCCGATGATGGTGCTCGCGCTTCTCTATGGCCACGTCGGGCGAAAGAAGGCAACGGAGATGCTGTTCCTCGGGGAACGGATGGCGGCAGGAGCAGCCATGGAGTTGGGAATCGTCAATCATGTGTATCCTCGCGATCGCTTCGAAATAGAGGCCGGTGAGCTGGTTCGGAAACTGGCCGATACGAGCGGCAGCATCCTCCGCCTGGGTAAGGAAGCAATCCTGCGCGTCGAAGGCCGGACCTTGCGGGAGGATCTCGCGTATCTCGAGTCGGCCCTGGCCAGGGTGATGTCATGCGCCGATAGCAGGGAGGGCATGAGCGCATTCGTCGAAAAACGCAAGCCGCAGTGGAAAGACGAGTGAGACGCAAATGACGAGCGACGAATGGCATGTGCTGCCGGCGCCATTCCTCCTCATCATTCGCGTCTGAAGTGAGGTACTACTTTAACTTACCCAACAAATGGCGCGCGATCACCAGGCGCTGGATCTCGCTGGTTCCTTCGCCTATTTCGGTGAGCTTGGCGTCGCGGAAATAGCGTTCTACAGGGTAATCCTTTGTGTACCCATAGCCGCCGAAAACCTGGATGGCCTTGGTTGTGGCGCGCATCGCGACTTCACTTGCATACAGTTTGGCCATGGACGATTCGTGGCCATGGGGCCTGCCTGCGTCCTTGAGGCGTGCCGCGTGATAGGTGAGGTGCCGTGCCGCTTCGATTTCGGTCGCCATGTCGGCAATCATGTTGGAAACCGACTGAAACGAGCCGATGGGCTGATCGAATTGACGGCGCTCCTTCGCGTATGGGATCACCTTGTCGAGGGCCCCTTGGGCAAGACCCAATGCGAGCGCGGCTATGCTTATGCGTCCGCCGTCGAGGGTGTTCATGAAGATTTTAAATCCCTGGCCCAATTCCCCGAGCAGGTTTTCCTTCGGAATTCTGCAGCCCTCAAAAATCAATTCACGCGTATCCGAGGCTCTGAGCCCGAGTTTGTTCTCTTTCTTCCCGAGAATGAATCCGGGAGTTTTTATGGGTACAATGAACGCGCTGATGCCGTGGGCGCCCTTGATTTCCCTATCGGTCTTTGCGGTTATCACCGGCGAGAGGCTGTAGGTCGCATTTGTGATGAACTGCTTGCGTCCGTTAATGACCCAACAGTCGCCCTCGAGCACAGCCTTCGTCTGGGTACCGCTTGCGTCGGATCCTGCGTTGGGTTCGGTGAGGCCAAATGCGCCAAGTCCCGTGCCGTCGCACAGCGGAGGCAGGTATTTCTTCTTCTGCTGCTCCGTGCCGTAGGTCAATACCGGGTACACCCCGAGTGAGGTGTGTGCGGCGAGCGTCAGCCCGTGAGAACCGTCCACGCGCGAGAGTTCCTCGACGGCGAGGATGTAGCTCAATTCATCGCCGCCCGAGCCGCCGTATTCTTCCGGTACTGTAATCCCAAGGATCCCCAGTCCGGCGAGTTCCCGGACTGTATCTCCGGGAAACTTCTGCTGCTCGTCGTGCTCGGCCGCAATAGGTTCGATTTTCTCGCTGGCAAAATCCCTCAGGGTACTTTTGATGAGAGCTTGTTCTTCGGTCAAATCAAAATTGGTAAACATGCATGGCTCCTTCGCTCGCAATAAACCCCTCGAAGGAAAACCCTATTTACACACGAGCCCGAGTTTACGGAGTGCATCGGCAAGCGTGCGCGTTCCGGGACTTCGTCGCAATCCTGCGGCGTGCAAATTCAGGAAACTGCTCGCTATGCGCCGCTCGCTGCCGGTTTCAGTTCCACCAGAGGCTGAAATGCGTCCACCTGCTGGCCTGCTTTGACGTAAACCTTCTCGACGGTTGCCTGGAACGCCGCGCGCATCTCGTGCTCCATCTTCATGGCTTCGACGACGACGAGGCCATCGCCGCGATCCACCTCATCTCCCTCGGTGACATTCACCTTGATCACCAATCCGGGCATCGGAGCCTTGATCGTTCCCTCGGCTTTTTCCGGCATACCCTCTTTGAGACGGGACAGCGCGCTCTGCTGTTTTGGCTGTTCCAGGCAGAAATGGATTGCGCCGACGGCAACGAAGATCTTCTCTCCCCGAGTGGCCACACGCGCCAGGTAGGACTTGCCGTTTACCAGCAGAGAAACGGCCTGCGGGGACACCCAGTGAACATCCACCTCGATCCGTTCGTCCCTCAGAGTAGCGATGGCTTTCCCCTCGATGTGTTCCAAAGAGATTCTGTGGGTTGTTCCGTCTGCAAGAAACTCGTAGTCCATGCTATGTCCCGCCGATGGTCCACTTTCCTGTGGTCTGCCAGGGAGTGGGTTTTTTCAGCATCTGTTTTCTTGTACCGGCAACGCCGCCCTGGGAGTCGGCCAGCGCCGCTGCGATCAGGGCGATGTCCAGAGAGCCGCCGCTGCTGTTGCCTTGTTTCCAGCCTGAAAAATGTTGCTCGATAAAGTGGGTATGGGTCCTGCCGGCGACGAACTCTGGATGAGCGAGCACATCGGCCAGAAATCCGATGGTTGTGGGAATCCCGAGGATGGTGTAGTCCTTCAAAGCGGAAATCATCCGCCTCCGGGCGGACTCCCGGTCCTCAGCCCGGACGATGAGCTTGGAAAGAATCGGGTCGTAATGTGGAGTTACTTCGATCCCTGAGTAGATGCCCGAATCGCAACGAATGTCGGGCCCGGCAGGCTCCTCTGCCAGTAGGATCCGGCCCGGGCTGGGGAGGAAGCCCTGCTCAGGATCCTCGGCGTAAATCCTGCATTCCATGGCATGGCCGCGCTGCCTCAGGTCATTCTGCACGAAGGGGAGTCTGGCGCCGTCGGCGATGTGTATCTGCTGTTTGACCAGGTCTATTCCCAGGACCATTTCCGTGATTGGATGCTCCACCTGGATGCGGGCATTGACCTCGAGGAAATAGAAGTTCCGGGTTGTATCCAGGAGAAACTCCACAGTGCCGGCATTGGTGTAATTGGTGGCCCGGATGATTGCCACGGCAGTCTCGCCCATCCGCTGGCGCAGGTCGTCATCGAGGGCGACCGATGGGGTCTCCTCGAGAATCTTCTGGTAACGGCGCTGGATGGAACATTCCCGCTCGAAGAGATGTACGATCCCTCCGTGCCGGTCCGCCAGGACCTGAAACTCCACATGTCGTGGCTGCTCGATGTATTTCTCGAGGTAAACCGAGTCGTCCCCGAAAGCGGAGCGGGCCTCACGCCGGCTGGTTTCGATGGCGGAATTGAGTTCCCTGGGCGCGCGGACGATGTGCATGCCCTTGCCCCCCCCGCCGCCGGAAGCCTTGATGAGCACGGGGTAACCGATCCTGTCGACCGTCTCCTCGAACTCGCGCAGCGACCTGCTGGAGGTCATCATCCCTGGAATCAGGGGCACTTTGATGCCGGAGGCAGTGTTGCGCGAAGCTACCTTGTCGCCCACAAGCGCCAGTGCCCTGGAATCCGGGCCGATGAACACGATGCCCGACTCTTCGCAGCGCCTCGCGAATTGAGGATTCTCGGCCAGGAAGCCGTAGCCGGGATGGATGGCACCGGTGCCTGTGCGTCGGGCCGCGGACAAAATGGCATCGATGTTCAGATAGCTCTCCAGCGGTGGTGGAGGGCCGATGCATATCGCTTCATCCGCCATCTGCACGTGACGCGCCCCTCGATCCACTGTGGAATAGACGGCGACCGTAGCAATCCCCATTTCCCGGCAGGCACGGATCACGCGCAGGGCGATTTCTCCACGATTGGCTACCAGGATCTTCTTGAACATCTCATCCTCAGAAACCACGAAATGCTCGGTAGACACGAATCTGATTTCGCGTCTTCCCTGCGTTCCGTGCTTTCCTTTTCATGCTACATTCGAAACACGCCGAATTGATGCTCGGGTATGGGGGCGTTCAGGGCCATGGAGATGCCCAAGCCAACAGCTGTCCGGGTGTCGATGGGATCCAGGATGCCGTCATCCCATAACCGGGAACCGCTGAAGTAGGGACTGGATTCCTCCTCGTACCTGGCCAGGATAGGGGCCTTGAACTTCTCCTGTTCTTCTTCGCTCATGTTCTGTCCCTTGGCCTTGAGGCTTTCAACTTTCACCTGCAGGAGCACAGAGGCTGCCTGCTCCCCGCCCATGACCGCGATTCTGGCATTCGGCCACATCCAGAGGAGGCGCGGTGAATAACCGCGCCCGCACATCGCATAGTTGCCGGCACCGTAAGACCCGCCGACGATGACGGTGAACCGGGGCACCTGGGCGTTGGCGACGGCGTGAACCATCTTGGCGCCGTCCCTGGCGATGCCTCCGTGTTCATACTGCCGGCCGACGATAAATCCGGTGATGTTCTGCAGGAAGAGAAGAGGAATCTTGCGCACGGCACACATCGAAATGAAGTGCGCGCCTTTCAGTGAACTCTCCGAGAAGAGAACGCCGTTGTTGGCCACAATGCCGACGGAGTAGCCCATGAGACGAGCGTAGCCGCAGACCAGAGTGGGTCCATAGAGTTCCTTGAACTCGTGGAAACAACTGCCGTCCACAATGCGGGCGATCACCTCGCGCATGTCGAAGGTCTTCCTGAGGTCTCTGGGGATTACTCCGTAGAGCTCTTTCGGATCATATGCCGGCTCCATGGGGTCGGCGATGTCGACAGGGAATTTTTGAGGCACTGGAAGATTCTCGATGATGTTGCGGGTGATTTCGATGGCGTGCTGGTCATTGAGGGCGTAGTGGTCGGACACGCCGGAGATGCGGCAGTGCACATCCGCCCCGCCGAGTTCCTCGGGCGTGACATCGACACCGGTTGCGGCCTTGACCAGAGGCGGACCGCCAATGAAGATCGTGCCCTGCCCTTTGACGATCACAGTTTCGTCGCTCATGGCGGGCACGTAGGCTCCTCCGGCAGTGCAGGAGCCCATGACCGCCGAAATCTGGGGGATGGCCAGAGCCGACAGGCGAGCCTGGTTGTAAAAAATCCGGCCGAAGTGGTCCTTGTCCGGAAATGTCCCGGTGTGAAGTGGGAGGAAGATGCCGCCCGAATCCACGAGATAAACGCAGGGCAGGCGGTTTTCCAGTGCGATTTCCTGGGCACGGACATGCTTCTTGATGGTCTCCGGGAAATAAGTCCCGCCTTTGACCGTGGCATCGTTGGCCACGACCAGGACTTCCTTGCCGTGCACCACCCCGACACCAGTGATGATTCCGGCACCGGGAGCTTCGTTGTTATACATCCCGTAGGCTGCCAGGGGACTGAATTCCAGGAACGGGGTGTTGCGGTCGAAGAGCAGATCGAGGCGCTCGCGGGCGCTCAGTTTTCCCCGCGCTTTGTGCTTCTCGAGGGCGGCGGGAGGGCCTCCTTTCTTCACCTCAGCGAGGCGCTGTTTGAATTCCTCCACCTGAGCCTTCAGGGCTGCCGCGTTCTCTTGGAACTCCTTGGACCGGGGGTTAATCTTAGATTCTATTCGAAACATAGGAAGGGCCGGGAATCTGGGAATGCGTTGCCCAGGCCGCAATACCGTGCGGATCCACTGCGTGCCTGGCGCGCGGCAGCCACCGCGTGGCCAGGACCGCCCTGCCACGCAGAGCCACGATCCGGCTGCACAACCGTTTATCTCTCATTTCTAGGCCGGCACACACTTGTAGCCGTAGCACAGGATGCCTGCGTCACCCTGTTTCTGGAGCCTGCGAAACTCGATGCGCATTCGCTGCCCCATTACCAGTTTGTCAAATTCACAATCCACAATCTGGATCGTGATGCGAACCCCGCCGTCCAGCTCCACGATGCCCACAGCATAAGGTGTCTGATCCGCGAACTGAGACGGTCCGACCCGGATAACGGTGTAGGTCACGAGATGACCCTCGTCATGGAGCTTTACGGTCTCGAACCGGCGGCATCGGCACTTGGTGCAGATGAGGCGCGGCGGGAAAAAAACCTCGCCGCAGGATGTGCACTTCCCGGCTTCGAGGCGATAGCGCTGAGGGATTTCTCTCCAATACCTCGCAGGATTGGGCATGGCCTACAAACCTCCCGTCAAAAGCTTAAGAAACGGGTTCCCGCCGCCGAGACGATCTCAGAATGGCCCGTGAACCCGGTTCAAAAACCACGAGGAACGCGAAAAACCTCCCCAGGCATTTCGTGTGTTTCGTGGCTTGATATTTTCTTGTCATTCTCGAACCGGAATACGCTAAACGGCCTCGAAGATGTGCACCACGCTGCTGCCGCCGGTGCCTCCCATGTTTTGCGTCAGGCCGATCCTGGCCCCTTTTACCTGACGGGCGCCGGCGCCGCCCCGCAGCTGTGTGGCGATTTCAACTACCTGGGCCACTCCGGTGGCGCCCACAGGATGGCCTTTGGATTTCAGTCCTCCGCTGGTGTTGACCGGGATTTTGCCTCCGAGGGCGGTTAAGCCACTCTCCGCCGCCTGGCCGCCCTTGCCTCGCTCCACCAGGCACAGAGCCTCGAGCACCATGATCTCTGCAATCGTGAAGCAGTCATGGACTTCGACCACGTCCAGATTTTTTTGGCCTATGCCGGCCATGCGGTAGGCGCTCTCGGCAGCCTTTGCGGTCGATTCCAACCAGGTCAGATCCTTGCGGGAGTGCAGGGCGATCGTGCTCGATGCCTGGGCCGACGCCAGCACCTTCACCACGGGCTTTTTGGATATTTTTCGCGCCATTTCCAGAGGACAAAGCACGACGGCAGCCGCCCCATCCGTGATGGGCGAGCAATCCAGGATGCGCAACGGATCCGCCACCAGCACAGACCCCATCACATCCGCGAGACTGATTTCGTACCGATATTGCGCTACGGCATTCATTGACCCGTGCTTGTGGTTCTTCACGGCTACATGGGCCAATTGTTCGCGCGTGGTGCCATAGCGGCACATATGCGCCTGGGCCATCAGGGCGTAGAGCCCCGGGAAGGTGATCCCTTGATATGCCTCGTATTCCATGTCCGCGGCTGCGGACAGCGCATAGGTCGCTTCATCCCCGTTCACATCGGTCATCTTTTCGACGCCGGCCACGAGGACCAGGTCGCTCACTCCTGACGCCACTTCGATGAATCCCTGCCGGAACGCAGCGCCACCCGAAGAGCAGGCGGATTCCACGCGCGTGGCCGGGACCGGGTTCATCCCCAGGTAGTCGGCCAGCAGGCAGCCCAGGTGTTCCTGCCCTACGAACAGCCCGCCGGACATGCAGCCGACGTACATCGAATCGAAGTGGTCCAGGGCCGCATCGTCCAGAGCGTTCAGCGCGGCTTCCACAAAGATGTCACGCAGTGACATCTCCCAGAGCTCGCCCCACCTCTTGTTCAAGCCGACTCCCAGTACTGCTACTTCTCTCATTGCGAGCTTCTCCTTACTCCGCCTTCCGGATCTTGCCGCGGTATTTGGCATAGGTCCCGTAGTCGATATAGACCTTATTGTTGTCGAGCATTTCCCGGGTTTTCACGGCCTTGTCACGGACCTCCTCGATGAGGTCGGTCACCGTATAAATGAAACCGTCGCTGCCCGCGCCCGACCCATAGGAGACCATCAGGATTTTGTCCCCAGGCCCGGCCACATCCAGGATCGCCGTGAGCCCCATTGGAGACGAGCCGGAGTAAGTGTTTCCCAGCTTGGGCACCAGCCGCCCGGTTTCGATCTGTTCTTTGGTGAAACCCAACTCCTTGCCGGCCCTCAGAGGGAACTTGCCGTTGGGCTGGTGGAAGACGACGTAGGTGAAGTCCTTGGGGGTCATCCCCGCCTTCGCCATGATGCCGCGGGCTGCGCCGAGAACGTGCTTGAAGTAGGCCGGCTCCCCTGTGAAGCGGCCGGCGTGCCGTGGGTAGTGCTCATATTCCCGGCGCCAGAAATCCGGAGTGTCCGTCATGAAGGAGTATGTCTCGTTCACTTCCGCGACGACGTTTTCCCTGCCGAAGATGAAAGCCGCAGCGCCGGCAGCGGTGGAATACTCCAGAGCGTCTCCCGGAGCCCCTTGAGACGTGTCCGCCCCGACGGCCATGCCATACCTGATCCGTCCCGATTCAACCTGGCACAGACACACGAACATGGCCTCGGTCCCGGCCTTGCAGGCGAATTCAAAGCTGGCGGAATGTACCTCGGGGGTGGCGCCGATCGCCTCGGCCAGGATTGTTCCGGAGGGCTTGACCGCGTAAGGATGGGACTCGGAGCCGACGTAGACCGCACCGAGATCCTTCGGATTGATTCCCGCGCGCCTGATGGCTTTCCTGGCGGCCTCCACGGACATTGTGATCGTGTCCTGATCCGGGCCGGGCACTGATTTTTCCTCCAGGCCAAGACCGCGCTTGTAACTGGGTGCGTCCGCCCCCCAGATCTTGGCAATCTCTTCGACTTTGATTCTGTTGCGAGGGATGTAGGCTCCGTAGCCGATAATACCGGCCATTAGTGATCCTCCTCTGAAGACTGAGCAAGAAGAGAGAACTCAAACCGGTTTTCATTTAACCAGTTCGTTTTGCGTAACACAAGGGCATTATGGCTTTCTCCTGATCTGAGGGAGCATCTGCGCTTTGCCGGGACACTGATTCAATCCGCGTCAGGACGAGTGTTTCCAAATCCAATTTGCCTGGAACGAATCGGGACGCACAGATACCGTGGTTTTACCACGGCCTTTCAGACAGGAACCGGCGGTTGGCTTGCTGCGCCTGGCGTTGCGCTTTAACTGCGGCGATGCGGCTCTCGATGTAGGGCCTCAACTCGGGCGCCAGCAAAAGACATCGGGCAAAGTCACGCTCAGCCTCAGCGTCTCTGTTTTGCATGAGTTGTACCAGGCCGCGGCACAGGTAGGAAGGAGTGTCATTCGGCTGAAGCTCGATCGCTTTGTCGAAGTCGGCAATGGCTGCTTCCAGGTTGTCTCTCCGCTCGTGCACGCGGCCGCGCCCGGCATAGGCATTGGCGCATTTGGGGTCGATTTCGATGGCTTGATTGTAGTCGGCGATGGCTTTATCCGGCTCGCCTCTGGACGCCCAGATCGATCCTCTATCGGAGTAGGCTCCCGCCTCTCCAGGGTCAATCTGGATCGCACTGGTAAGATCGGCAAGCGCGGCATCCAGGTCCCCGACCTCAGATTGCACCCTGCCCCGATTCCGGCAATATGCCGCGATATCGGGACGCAGCTCCATGGCCTTGGTGAAGTCGGCGATGGCGGCGTCGAAATCCCGAATGTGCCGGCGGGCGGCTCCGCGATTGTTGTAAGCACTCGCCAGACGGGGATTGCTCTCAATGACCCGGTCAAGATCAGCGATCGCACCCGCAAAATCGCTCCTGATCAGGCGGATTTCACCGCGAACGTTGTAGGCATCGGCGAGGCTGGAGCTGATCTCGATGGCCCTGCTGAGATCATTCAGAGCGCCATCGAGATCCCCTTGGTTCTTTCGCGTGAGGCCGCGATTGTAGTAGGCCTCGGTTGAGTTCGGGTTGATTGCCAGCGCCTTCGTGTAGTCCCTGATCGCACCCTCGCGGTCCCCTTTGGCTTTGACGGCATTGCCCCGATTTATGTAAGCCGCTGCCAGACGCGGATTGATTTCCAGGGCGCGCCCATAGTCGGCGACCGCGCCGTCAAAGTCCGATAGAGCATGCCGGGCCAGGCCGCGACTGTTATATGCCGCGGCCAGATTGGAGTTCTTGACGGCAAGGGAGAACGAATCAGAGTAGAACTTGGGGAACCTGGCGATGGCAAGATCGAAATCCGCTATTGCGGCGGTGAAGTTCTTGTCGGCATATCGAGCCTTGCCGCGGTTGTAGAAGGCTTCTGCCAGAGATGGATCGATGCGGATTGCCGTGCTGAAATCGCGGATTGCTTCATCGATTTTCCCCTGGGAAAAGCGCACGCCGCCGCTGCAGTTGTAGGCTCCGGCGAGCTGGGGCTTGATTTCGATGGCCCGGCTGAAATCCGCCAGGGCGCCATCCGGGTCGCCCTGGCGCTGACGTGCGATGCCGCGGTTTACGTAGGCCTCCGCCAAATTGGGCTTGATCTCGATCGCCCTGCTATATTCGCGGATTGCCTCTTTCAGGCTATCCTTCGCAAGATACAGATTTCCCCTGTTGAAAAAACTCTCCGCGGACGGGTGCTCCAGGTAGCTCTGGGCTCCGAGAGCTGCAAATGGCGACATCAAACATAAGAGAAGTGCAAGCCAGACAGGCTGTGTTTTCGTGACCATCGGGCAGCCTCCGTCCTGTCTACACTAGGGCATGAGCCTGGAGCAACTGCGTCACCAGGTACTCTTTGAGCGCCATGGCGCGGTGCGGCCGCTTGACCTGAGTTGTGTTCGAATGTGGCGGCAAGATATCACAAGTAATTGGAGAATCCTAATGATTCCAGTTTGGTGTACCTGTGAAGTGTTGCCGGATGGCGGGGAGGGATGCTTACGGACTTGGGATCGGACCGGGAATGTGTCTTGTCGTCCTTTCCTTATTTCCCGATGGTGCCGGTCTTGGGCATGTCTTCGGTGAACAGCCAGTCTTCGATCGGGATGTTGAATTTCACGCTCTCGTAAGTGAACGGTGTGATTTGCTCTCTTTGCGACCCGGCGACAATCTCCAGGAGCCGGGTCGGCATCGTGACGTCGCCGAATTTCTTGAAGTCCCAGAAGACGCGCTTCGACCTGCCCGCAACCTCCTGCAAGAAATAGAAACTCTCCTTGTCAATATAGAGGTCGGTGGTTTCTCTGCCTATGAGTGCGGCGATGACGTACGCAGGCCTGGTGGCGACCACCTTGTACTCGTTCGATTGCAGATCGGTTTTTTCCCTCCATTCGACAACAGCGTCTTCCTTGCGCACCAGCGATTCGGCCTTGTCGGCATAGTGTGCGATGCCGTAGCACTGATTCATCCATCGCTTCATTTCCTCGAGGTTGCTGCGCTCAGGAACAAGGTTCCTCCGGCTCCAGGCCGTTCCGTTATTCAGGAAGTACTCGTAGAAATAGCGACCACCCCGGACCACCGTCATGTCCTTTTCGACGCGGAGCTTTCCCGGTGCCTTGGCAAACACCCGGTACGCTGCCCGGAATGTGATGCCGTCGGACATGTCGACGGTTCCCTTGATGGTCATGCTTTTCCAGCTGGTGAGCTTGTCACCGCCGTGGGCTTGCACGGAGCGGCTGACGATGTCCTTCGGCGACATCTCATATTTGAAGCCTCCGAGGAGAGTGAGGCACAGCAGCAGTGCGGGCAATGGCTTGACGATGGCTCCGGTTTTCATGACCGCTCCTCAGATCCGGGTTCGGTAAACGTGAGTTGAGCATGTGCCTCGAGCAGGCGCTCGCGCACGGGCAAATGGTACCTGCAGGCATTCTCGCAGGGCGCATTGCACCCGCGGCATGCAGCCGCAGTCCGAGCGACGGGGACTTGCCTGTATTTCGCCATCGCATATTTCTGGTCGCCATAGTTCTCGAAGTACATCTTGTAGCGCAAGATGTCCCAGATCGGCACTCCCTGCGGGCAGGATCCATAACAGCCGTTGCAGCCGGGCCGGCAATACTTCGTGCTGATGGCTGCCTCCAGAACCTCCAGGTGGTCCTGGTCTTCCCGCGTCAGTTTTGTGGTGCCCGAGACCGCGAGATATTCCGTGGCCAGGTCGAAGTTGGGCATTCTGACCACCATGGTGTCGAACAAATCCGATGCCAGGATCCACTTGAGGACCGCCTGGCGGGCGCTGGTGTTTTTATTCTGCAGCGCCCGGATGTTCAGATCCGACTGGTAAATCGTCATGGTTTTCATGGCTATGGTCGCAACGCCCCGGGCCCGGGCCTTCCTGAGCAGAGGTTCGACGCCGTGCGTCAGGAAGTTGGCCCCGACCAGGATCACATCGAACCGGTTGTTGTCGATGCCCCACTCCATTTCCCGAAGCACGTTGACGCTGTGGCCGGAAGCGCCCGTGAAGCGAATCTTTCCCTGCTTCTTGGCCTCATCCCACGCCTCGTAGATCGCCGGGTTTTGAATGCGCTCGATGCCGCCGTACCTGGGGTGGCCGATAGAATGAATCATCATGCAGTCGATGTATTTCGTGTTGAGCTTCCTCAGCGAGACGTCGAGCGCCTCCAACAGCGCACTCTTGGAAACGGACGCTGTCACCAGCGGTGGATCCCATTTGTCTACGACGAAGATTTTGTCTCGCCACTTGGGCAAAGCCTTGCCGACGATCTCCTCATGCCCCTGATATTGAGCGCCCGTATCGATCAGGTTGACCCCGCATTCGAAAATATAGTCTATGATTGCCGGCTCGGTCTGGCCCGACCCCCCGGAGATGTCACTTACTTTCCATCCGGTCTTGCCGAATGGCTTGAGTCGCCTGATCTTGGGTCCGGCTGCCGGCTGAAGGGCGATCATCCCCGAATTACGGGGAATGGCGGCGCCGGCGGCGAGCGCAGTTGAACTGTGGAAAAACTGGCGTCGCGAGAGTTTCCTCATGAGGTTCACCCCACCTGAGTGATGCCGATGCTCTGGGAGTGTCAAGACACGTTTTCATCTCGACAAACAATCCGCGATACGTGGTCCGGTAGCCTATCACGAACTTTCGGCAATGCCGCAACGAAATTGCAGCGATCTCCGTGGAATACGCAAGCTCGCCTGTGCCTTGATTCATTCAGTGGGGTGCGGGAACTATGGTCGTCGGCAGGCTGCCGAACTCCAGCAACAATGTGGCAGGCAAGGCAGTTGACTGATTCGATATATCGTACGATACTATCGCCAGATATAGCGTTAGATGACGAGGTGAATATTATGCGAGTTCATGGTTGGGGATTTTACAAGGGACGGTGGAGTTCATTTGGCCCCTGGGGTCAACGCGGCAGGTTTTTCGAGACGGGCGAAGTCCGACTCGCGATTCTTTCGCTCCTGAATGAGGGACCCAAGCATGGATACGAGCTGATCAAGGAGCTGGAGGCGCGTTCCGGCGGTCTCTACCGCGCGAGTGCCGGGACGGTCTACCCGACGCTTCAATTGCTCGAGGACGAAGGCCTGATTGTCTCAGAGCCCCAGGCGGGCAAGCGGGTATATCGGCTTACCGACGCCGGGAAGGCCGAGCTCGAGCGGGAAAGCGATACCGTGCGCGGCATCTGGAACCGGGCGGCGCGCTGGGAGGATTGGTCCCAATGGATGGGGCCTGAAGCCGCGCTCATCGCTGTCCCCCTGGGTGCCCTCATGAAGGCCACATTCCGGGCTGTTACGCACGCCGCCGAAGACCCGGTTCGCCGGGAGCGGATCCGGGAAATTCTCGAGCAGGCGCGCCGCGAGCTGGAAGAGTTGAATGATTGATTGCGAACGGTCGGGGAGGATTGAATGTCCGTCAGTATTCGCATGGAAAATCTCAAGAAAATCTACACCTCTGCGCCCCCGCTGGCCGCTGCCGGGATGCGGGGCGCCGCCCACAGCATGGGCGGGTTCCGGCGCAAGAAGCAGGCAATTCGGGTTGTGGCGCTGGACGGGATCTCACTCGAAGTCGGCGCCGGCGAAATTTTCGGGCTGCTCGGGCCCAATGGCGCCGGCAAGACCACGACCGTGGGCATTCTCACCACCCGGGTCCGTCCCACAGACGGCACGGCCTGGATCGGCGCCCACAACGTGTGGCAGGAACTGGTGCAGGTCAAGCGCTTGATTGGCGTGGTGCCGCAGCGGCCGAATCTCGATTTCAGTTTGACCGCCCGGGAAATCCTCGTCTTTCACGGGGCCTACTTTCAGGTTCCCCCGGCGCAGCGCACGCGGCGCGCCGCCGAGTTGCTCGACCGGTTCAAGCTGACCGAGCGGGCCAATGAGATGCTGCTCGGCTTTTCCGGCGGAATGCTGCAGCGGCTCTCGATTGCCCGGGCCATGATGCATGACCCGGAAGTCCTGTTTCTGGATGAGCCGAGCGCGGGCCTGGATCCGCAGACACGGCTGCTGCTTTGGGACATCATCCGCGAGTATCATGCGCGCGGCAAGACCATCCTGCTCACGACCCACAATATGGAGGAGGCGGACGCGCTGTGCCGGCGCGTGGCCATTGTGGATCACGGCAAAATCATTGCCCTGGGCACGCCCCAGGAACTTAAGCAATCTGTGCCGGGGGGCTTTCTGCTGCAGCTGCAGTTTGACGCGCCGACGCCGGAGCTCCTGCAGGGGCTCGAGCGGCTGGAGGGCGTCACGGAAGTTCGGCCCCGCGGCGACGGCACTGTCTACATCTACGCGGACCGCGGCGGCTCGCTTGTCCCCGAAGTGGCAAGCCTCGCAACGGAGGCGCGCGTCGGCATCCGCGACGTACACATCTCGGAGCCAAGCCTCGAGAATCTGTTTCTGCATCACACGGGAAGGAGCCTGCGCGAATGAATCCAAAAACCTTTCTGGCCATGCTGGCGCGCGACGCACACGTCGCGCGCCGCAACTTCGTGACGATCCTCGTCCAGACGTTGCTGCAGCCGATGTTTTTCGTCTTTATCTTCGGACGTGTGATGACGACGAGCGGCCTGATGTCCGGGCAGTACAAGGTGCTGCTGCTGCCGGGGATCATTGCCATCAGCATGGTCATGTCGGGTATCATGGCCGTGGCCATGCCCCTGGTGGCCGAGTTCCAATTCAGCCGTGAGATCGAAGACCGGCTGCTGGCGCCGATGGAAATCGAGTGGCTGGCCGTTGAGAAGGTCCTGGCCGGGATGATCCAGGCGCTGGCGGCCGGGCTGGTCGTGCTGCCCGCAGCATGGCTGGTGATGGGGCGCGTCGCGGTAAGCGTCGACCATCTCCTGCTCTTTACGGTGATTGCCCTGCTGGTGTCATGCCTGGCGGCGGCGGTCGGCCTGACGCTGGGCTGCAGCGTGGGGCAGACGCAGATCGGCCTGATGTTCAGCATGGTGCTCGCGCCGATGATTTTTTTCGGATGCACCTACTATCCGTGGCGCACACTCGACGCGTTCCCGGTGTTGCAGTGGGCGGTGCTGGTGAACCCGGTGGTCTATGCCAGCGAAGGCTTGCGGAGCGCTCTTGTTCCACAGTATCCGCACCTGTCGGTCTCCCTGGTCCTGATCGCTTTGGCCGTTTTCGATTTCGCGTTTCTCTTTTTCGGCCTGCGCCAGTTCCGCAAGAAAGCAGTGAGCTGAGGAACAAGCCGTGAAACCCGTGAAAAACACGAACAGGAATGCTCTGGTGAGTTGGGTGGCCGCCTACTCCACCGTGACACTCTTGGCAAGGTTGCGGGGCTGATCGACATCGCAACCGCGCAACACTGCGACATGATATGCGAGCAGCTGCAGCGGGATCACGAGCAGCAGGGGAATCAGATAATCTGACAGCGCGGGTACGTGGATGATGTGGTCCGAAAACTGGGCGACGTGCTCGTCCCCCTCGGTGGCGACGATGATCACGATGCCGTCGCGCGCCCGCACTTCCTGGATATTGCTCAGCATCTTCTCATAGCGCAGCAGCGACTTGGGATTTGAGGCATCCTTCGCTGCCAGAGCCACAACCGGGAGATCCCCGTCGATCAAGGCGTTCGGGCCGTGCTTCATTTCACCGGCGGGATAGCCTTCCGCGTGGATATAAGATATTTCCTTGAGCTTCAAAGCGCCTTCGAGGGCTATGGGAAAGTGGATGCCGCGCCCCAGGTAGAGGAAGTTGTAGCGCCGGAACAGGATGGAGGCGAGTTTCTCGTACTGGGCGTCGCGCGCCAGGAGTTGCTCGATGCAGTGGGGGGTGCGCATGAGGTCGGCGAGCAGGACCGAGGTCTGCTCGGCTGTCACCTTCTTGCGCAGCTGTGCCAGATGCAGCGCCAGGAGGAAAAGCACGGCGAGCTGAGCAGTGAAGGCCTTGGTCGAGGCGACGCCGATCTCGGGACCGCTGCGCGTGTATAACGTGCCATCGCTTTCCCTGGAGAGCATGCTGCCGACCACGTTGCAGATTGCCAGCACCCGGGCGCCCTTGGCTTTTGCTTCACGCACAGCCGCGAGCGTATCCGCGGTTTCGCCCGACTGGCTGATGGCGACCACAAGGGATCGTTGGTCCAGGATCGGATCCCGATAACGGAATTCCGATCCGTAGTCCACTTCCACGGGGATGCGGGCCATCTCCTCCAGGAGATATTTGCCGACCAGTCCGGCGTGCCAGGAGGTGCCGCAAGCCACGATGTGAATACGGTCGATGCCCGCAAAAACCTCTTCCGACAGGTTAGTCTCATCGAGAAACACGCGCCCGGAGTCGAGCGAGACGCGTCCTGCGATGGTGTCCTTGATTCCGCGCGGCTGCTCGTGAATCTCCTTGAGCATGAAGTGCCGGTAACCGCCCTTCTCTGCCATCGCCGGGGTCCAGGTGATTCGCTGGGGCGTGAACGGAACGGTCTCACCCATGAAGTTTTCGACCCGCACTCCCTCGGCTTTCAGCGTAGCCATTTCCCCGTCACCCAGGAAATACACCATCTGGGTGTGATCGAGCAGCGCCGGCACGTCGGAAGCCACCAGCTGTTCTCCGTCGCCCAAACCGAGGGCCAGCGGAGGACCGTTGCGCGCTGCCACGATCATTTTGGGGCTGTCGGCCGAAAGCACGCAGATGGCGAAGCTGCCGCGCAATTGTAAGGCCGCTGTGCGCACCGCCTCCGGAAGTGAGTGCCCGGGCATCAGGGATTCGATCAGATGTGCGATGACTTCCGTGTCGGTCTCGGTGACGAATCGGTGGCCCGCCTGATGCAACCTTGCCTTCAAGTCCAGGTAGTTCTCGATGATGCCGTTGTGGACCACTACTATTTTCCCGGAACAATCCCGATGGGGATGGGCATTTTCCTCGGTGGGTCGCCCGTGGGTCGCCCACCGGGTGTGCCCGATGCCGTATTCTCCCTGCAACGAAGTGCCATTGATGGACTGGATGAGGTTGTTGAGCTTCCCGGTGGATCGGCGGATCTGCACGACATCGCCGGAAACGACGGCGAGCCCGGCGGAGTCATATCCGCGGTACTCGAGCTTGCGCAAGCCCTGCAGGAGAACCGGTACGGGTGGTTTAGGCCCAATATAGCCAACAATGCCGCACATAACAGTCAAGCTCCATCAATTGAGGTTCTCTGCCGCCGAAGATGCGTGCTAGAATCCCGGGCGAACAGTTATTGTGATCGGCCAACCATGGGCGTTGCCCGGAAGATCCCGCAGCAGCGGGAGATGAGAAATGCAATTCGTCGGAGGTGCGACCCCGTTACCACTCCTGCCTCCGACGCTTTGAACCACATTAAATCAATCGGTTTCACTGAAACGAGCCATTAGGGTGAATACCATGGATCTGAAGATTGTCCAACTATCCGTTCCGGACGGCAGCAACATCATCCTGGGCCAGACACATTTTATCAAGACGACCGAGGATCTTTACGAAATCATTACCACGGGCTGTCCGCACGCCAAATTCGGAGTCGCCTTCTGTGAAGCCTCCGGTCCGTGTCTGGTCCGGGTTGAGGGCAATGATGAGGCGCTCAAGAACCTTGCGGCGGAGAACGCCATGCTGCTCGGAGCCGGACACACTTTTGTGATTCTCCTGAAGGACGCCTTCCCCATAAATATCCTGAATGCCGTGAAATCGTGCCCCGAAGTCTGCACTATATATTGTGCCACGGCCAATCCGCTGCAGGCGATCATTGTGGAAACATCCCAGGGCCGCGGCATTCTGGGAGTTATTGACGGTGCCCCACCCAAAGGGGTTGAGATGGAAACGGATATCAGAAATCGCAGGGAGTTTCTCCGCCGGATCGGATATAAAAGATAGTTGATGACGCACCTTAATGTTTGCCTTTCGACCGGGAGTTGGAGGATAGGCAGCAACAGCAATCTGGATGATAAGCGGGATGTCCCTAGGCATGCCAGGCTATTATTTTATCCTGTGAATTCCGTCCGTCGCTGGTGAAAGGCTCTGCCTTTATCGAAATGCGAGGAGCGAGATGAACCTGCAACAGTACAAAGTGTCTCCGGAACAACTACGCTGGCGCTGCGACTGCTCCGCCTTTCCTTTCGGCACCACGGCCGATATTCCTCCCCTTAAAGGGCTGGTAGAGCAGGAACGGCCCATCCGGGCCATCCGCTTCGGGCTGGGCATCGCCTCCCCGGGCTACAACATCTATGTGAGCGGCCTCACGGGCACTGGGAAAACCACCGTCATCAAGCAGTTTCTCGATGATATTGCCTGTACCATGCCCACGCCCGACGACTGGTGTTTCGTTTACAACTTCCGCAGCCCCAATTCCCCTACCGTCCTGAACATGCCGGCCGGCGGAGCCAAAATACTCAAGGCCGGAATGGACGAACTCGTGCTTCACTTGAAAACCGACATTCCTAAGGCTTTCGAGAGCAAAGAGTACGAACAGAGCGTGCACGCCCTGATCCATGAGAACCAGAACCTGCAGCAGGAAATGTTCAACCAGCTTTCGGAGAAGGCCCGCACGCAGGGGTTTTCTCTGGAAATCTCGAAAATGGGCGTTTCGGTCGTTCCCATCATCGACGGCAATCCTGTCGGCCCGGAGCAGTTCGAAGCGCTCGATGAGGCAACCAAGAATGATATCGAGACGAGGCGTGAAGCACTGCAGCAGGAGATCAACGCCTTTCTGCGCCAGGTGCGAGACATCAATAAATCGAGCCGCGACCGTGTCAACGAGCTCAACAGGCGTGTCGGCATGTATGTCGTGGGAATGAAAATCGAAAGCCTTAAGGAGCAGCACGCTCAGTTACCCAGGGTCACTGCCTATCTGGACGACGTCCAGGACTATATTCTGTCCCATCTGGATGATTTCACGGAGGATAGTCAGAAGCAAGAATCTTCCCCCACTGCGAAGCTGAGCCTCGAGCCGCCGGCAGACCCGTTCGTTAAGTATCGGGTGAACATCGTCGTGGACAACACCGACGTCCAAGGGGCGCCTGTCGTCATTGAAACCAATCCCACCTACTACAACATTTTTGGCCGCATGGACCGCTGGACTCAACTGGGCACCCTTCAGACAGATTTCACCATGATACAGGCCGGCGCCTACATGAAGGCGAATGGGGGATTTCTCGTCGTCAATGCCCACGACGTTCTGTTGAACTTCGGCGTGTGGGAAACCCTGAAGCGCACGGTGAAGAACAAGGAAGTCCGCATCGAAGACCTGAGCGTGCAGTATGGCCTGGTGCCGGTTGCGGGAATGCGTCCGAACCCGATTCCGACCAATGTCAAGGTCATCATGATCGGCAACCAGATGATCTATCACCTCCTGTATGAGATGGACGAGGATTTCCGCAAGATTTTCAAGGTGAAGGCGGACTTCGACTCCCAGATGGACCGAAGCACGAAGTCGTTGCAGAGCTACGCTTCCTTCATCAGCAACCGTTGCCATCATGAGAACCTGCTCCACTTCGATCCGACCGGCGTTGCCGAGGTCATCGAGTACGGCGCACGCCTGGTGGATGATCAGGAAAAGCTTTCCTCGCGGTTCAGCGACGTCGCCGACATTGTGAGGGAAGCGAGCTTCTGGGCGGCCCAGGACCGGCGGGAGATCGTTTCGGCCGATCATGTGCGCCGGGCCATTGAGGAAAAATATTTCCGCTCCAGCCTCGTCGAGGAACGCCTCCGGGAGTTTATCACCGAAGGAACGATCATGGTGGACGTGACCGGGGAAGCCGTCGGGCAGGTGAATGGACTTGCGGTGATCGACCTCGGCGACATCCGCTTCGGCAAGCCTTCGCGCATCACGGCGAAAACATTTGTGGGCAAGAGTGGGGTTCTGGATATCGAGCGGGAGTCGAAGATGAGCGGGAAAATCTACGAAAAGGGGGTGCTGATCCTCGGCGGGTATCTCGGTGCCAGCTTTGCCCAGGAACGGCCGCTGTCGCTCTCGGCGAGCATCTGCTTTGAGCAGTCTTATGAAGGCGTCGACGGCGATAGTGCTTCATCGACGGAACTCTATGCGCTGCTCTCGAGCCTGTCGAACGCTCCCATCAGGCAGGGCATTGCGGTGACAGGCTCGGTCAACCAGCACGGCATGATCCAGCCCATAGGAGGGGTGAACCAGAAGATCGAGGGATTCTACGACGTCTGCAAGGCCAAAGGGCTGACCGGAGACCAGGGTGTCATGATCCCGATCCAGAACATCAAAAACCTCATGTTGCGCCCGGATGTGGTAGAAGCTGTGAAGCAGGGAAAGTTCCACCTCTATGCCGTGCGCTCGATCAACGAAGGCATCGAGATCCTCACCGGTTTGCCCGCAGGGGTCAAGGTCAACGGTTGCTATCCGGAAGGCACCATCAACCAACGTGTAGAGCAGCGGCTGAAGGATTTCGCGGAGGGACTGAAAAAATTCACCGAAGCGGACAGCGAAAAAGAGAAAGACGCAAAATAGGTCCGATCGACGGATAACACCCCTGAAACACATGGAGCTCGTGTCGTGTGTCTCGCGTCTTTCGTGGTTTTGAGAAAAGCAGAGCATTGAATGGATCTAATAAGCATTGAGGAGGCGTACGGGCTGGTGCTCGAAAGCCTGCCTCCCCCCCGCGTGGAGCGAGTCCATTTCCAGTCAGCGCTGAACCGCGTGCTGGCGGAGGATCTGGTCGCGAGCATGGACATACCTCCATTTCATCGCGCCGCAATGGATGGCTATGCCGTGCGCGCAGCAGATGTCAGGAGCGTCCCGGCCGCTCTGAAACTCGTCGGTGAGGTGCGTGCCGGCCGCGAAGCTTCAGCGGCGATCGACCCGGGCCAGGCAATGGCGATCACGACCGGGGCGGCGGTTCCGGCCGGGGCCGATGCCGTGCAGATGCTCGAACACGCCCAGCCGGCTGCAGACGGACGGAGCGTCACCATCCTTCAGCCCGTTGAGCCGGGCCAGAATGTCGTGCCGCGGGGTTTGGAGGCGGCAACCGGTGAGACTGTGCTCGATGCCGGCCGCATGCTCGGCCCGGCAGAAATCGCCGTACTGGCGACCTTCGGCTGCACCCAGGTTGCCGTCTGGAGCCGGCCACGGGTTGCCCTGCTGGCGACGGGCGACGAGTTGGTCGAGGTCGAGGAGACTCCTCACGGCGGACAGATCCGCAACTCCAATGCCTACTCCCTGACGGCTCAACTCCGCTGCCTGGGAATCGAGCCCGAGTATCTGGGCATCGCCTGGGACCAGCCGGCAGAGTTGCGCCGAAAGGTGGTGGAAGGCCTCGCTAGAGACGTGATCATCATCTCGGGCGGGGCTTCCGTCGGTCCCTATGATCTCGTCAAGACCATCTTCGAAGAGCTGGAGATCACAATCCTCTTTTCCCGGGTGGCTGTAAGGCCGGGCAAGCCAACGATCTTTGCACGCAAGGGAGACAAGCTCGTCTTCGGTTTGCCGGGTAATCCGGTTTCGTCCCTGGTATCATTCGAGAACTTCGTGCGCCCGATTCTCGGACGCATGTGCGGCCTGCCCAGACCGGACCTGACGCGCATTGCCGGAGAGCTTTCGAGCCCGATGAAACAGATGCCGGGAAGAACGGCCTTCTTGCCCGCCCTGGTATCCTGCGAAGGCGGCGAGTGGAAGGTGGACCCGCTTCCCTGGAGAGGTTCCGGCGATATCATCGGCTTTTCACGCTCCAATGCACTGGTCATTTTCCCCGGCAACCGCGACATGCTGGCTCGCGGAGAAAGGGTCGAGGCCCTGCTTTTGCCGGACTTTTTCCTGCGGAGGCGCTAGATGCACGACCCGAAGCTCTCGCATGTCAATTCCGAAGGAGCGGCGCGCATGGTTGATGTCTCCGAAAAGCCCGTAACCCGGCGCCAGGCGATCGCAGAGTCCTATGTGAAACTCTCGCGCCAGACCATGGCGCTTATCACGGAGGGCAGCTTGCCGAAGGGAGATGCGCTGGGGACCGCCCGTCTTGCAGGAATCATGGCGGCGAAACGAACCCCCGATTTGGTGCCGCTGTGCCATCCTCTGCTCCTGACTCATGTGGATGTCCGGACGGAAGTACGTGATGCCGGTGTGAGATTTGAAGCAAGCATCTCAGCCGCCGGCCAGACGGGTGTCGAGATGGAGGCGCTCACCGCCGCTTCTGTGGCTGCGCTCACGCTCTATGACATGGTCAAGGCCGTGGAAAAGGGCGCGACGATCGAGAGAATCCGGCTGCTGGAAAAATCCGGCGGCAAGAGCGGCGCATTCCGCCGCAAGCGGGTCCGACCGGCCAAATACACGAAGTGAAAGAGGTGCCATCCCGAATTTCCCGAACCATATCCGGCCCTTGATGGTGAGACCTGGGAATTCGGAATGTCCCCTTTTCACTTTGTGGCTGCCGCAGCTTGCCAGTTCAGATTTGCGCGCGCTATACTCCTCGCTATCGGTTGGGATCGTGTTACGTTACTTTGAATCAGACAAGGCTGCAAGACTATGCCGATCTACGAATATTCCTGTCTCGGCTGCAAACGCAAGATGAGCTTCCTGGTGCTGACGCCGTCCTCGTTTCAGCCTGTCTGCAAGTTTTGCAGGGGCACGAACCTGGAGCAGCTGTACTCGCGCTTTTCTTCGCCGAAATCCGAGGAACAACGTCTGGAATCCCTGGCCGATCCATCGAGCCTGGGCGGTCTGGATGAGAACGATCCTGCCAGCGTCGCCCGCTGGATGAAGAAAATGGGTAAAGAGATGGGCGAGGATGTGGGGGAAGATTTCGACCAGATTGCGGAAGAGGCGGCACAGGAAGTTGCTTCCGGCAAGGCAGGCGAGGACGAATCCGCAGGCCCGGGTCCCTCCGACGACTTGTGAAATTACCGCGGGACACACAAAGGCTCTCGTGGGTTTCGGGTCGTTCGCGGTCTTCCCTCTGTCTACTCGAAACGGAGCAGGCGGGCTCCCAGCCACCCAAGCACCAACGCGGCGGTCAACATCGCGATCACATGAGGGAGCGCGCTGGTCCAACCCGCCTGAAAGCTGATCAATTTGTGCAGCGCGCCCATGGCCCAACCGGTCGGCAGGCAGGCTGCCAGTGTCTGCATCCACCGCGGCGTAATCTCGATCGGCCACCAGCATCCGCCCACAGCGGCGAGCACCATGCCCGCCAGCACGCCGATCGCGCTCGCTTGTCCTTCCGTACGCGCCAGGTTTCCCAGAAGCAGGCCAAGGGACGCGCAGAGGGCTGCCCAGCCAAGCATCACGAGGAGAATCATCGGCAGTGCAGGTCCCCATCTCATCGAGAAGATCACCGTCCCTGCAATCATGGCGAAGGTGATTTGAACGCACGCCAACGCCATCTTGCCTGTCCATTTGCCTAGCAGGATGGCGCCGCGCGGAATCGGCGTCGAGGCGAGCCGCCGCAGAAGCCCCTTCCTGCGCTCGACGACAAGGGTAATGGCGCCGCTGGTCAACAACACGGTGAGGGTAAACATTACCATGATTCCGGGAATGGCCTGCTCGAATCCGGTCGGTATCAGCCGGCGCTTTCCTGCCGGCTGGACGTCCAATGTCACGGAACGGGGAGCCTCCTTCAGCCTGCGAAAAGCTTCGGGGCTCGGCTCCTCTCCCGCCTCTAAGGTGCTGATCAGATCCGCCAGCGTCGTATAGACGGCACGCGCGAGTCGGACCTTGTCGTAGTCCTGCTCCAGGCCCGCTTCCTTGCGCTGAAGACGCAGAACAACCTTCTCTCCGTTGACCACCTTGTCCGTAAAACCTCGGGGGATGACCATGCGACGCGGCTGCTCCGCAAAACTCTCCGCCGTCTGCGGCCTGACGATACGGTAACCGCCTTCCTGCAGGCGAACGGCTATTTGATCGGCGAGAAACCCGGCGCCATCTTCCACCCGGAGCGCCAACTGCTCGCCCTGTGCGATCGTGCCGCCGCCAAAATCCTTCGTGACCGTGCCGATGAAGTAAAAGAAAATGATGGGCATCACGAAAAGCCAGAGGAGTGTCAAGCGGGTGTGCAGCACGAACTGCAGGTCCATCCTGGCGATCAGCCATGTGCTGCGCAACATTTTTACCTCCCTGCCAGAACGTGCCGGATGCGGCGCGCGCTCAAAAAGAGAAGGCACATGCAGGCGACCAGGAAGACAGCAAAAGCGATCGTGATAGACACTGGATCCGCCCGCTTCAGGAGTATGTCCTTGAGTCTTTCCGCAGCCCAGCCGTTCGGCGTCCAGCGTCCGACCGCGGCCATCCAGCCGGGCATGGTCTCCAGAGGGAAGAAGCTGCCGCCGAGCATCAGCAGTGGGAACACCAGGCTGGTTACCAGCACGGATGCGGTCTGGCGGCTGGGAGCAAGTGTTTGAAGCAGCAAAAAAAGCGCAAGCAGCAACGCGCCTGTGGCGGCTGACCATGCCACGGCCAGCGGGAAAACCCCAAAAGGCAGCGAGAGGTACGCCATGCCGATCGCGAGGATCACGGACGACAGGAGCGTCGAGATGATCAGGGCGGAGATCATTTTCCCGGCCAGGAGCCCGGGCACGCCGCCCGGTGTAGTGAGAGTTCGTGCCAGCGTTCCCCGATCACGCTCCTGCCAGTAATCATCGCTCAAACCCAGAGTAGTAAACGTCAGAGCCATGAGGAGGATCATGGGTAAAAACAGCAATGAAAAGTTGATCTCGCTGCTTTGGGCCTGGTCTGTTGTGGTCTCGATCTCTATCACCGGTGGAAAGAGATACTTTTGCTGGCGTTGGACGAACCGGTTGATCGAGATGCTCAGCCGGGCGATGGTAGCATCGGGAAAACTGGTGCGGCCCGCCCCCGGACCGGCGGCCATTTCACGGAGTTCCTTTCCGAAGAGCTGTTGCAAATAGGCGATCGCGTCCGTCAGCATCTCGAGCCCCTCTTTGAGAATTCCTGGCAGGATGCGCTGTTCGGGATTGGTCACGAGCAGCAGCCTGGTCGGCTGCTGGTTGAGGACTGCCGCTGCGAAACCCCGCGGTATCACCAGGAGCGCACTTCCATCCCCCTGCTCGAGGCGGGTTCGGCCCGTCTCCTGCGCGACCGATTCCGTCTGGACGAGATTGCCGGCGTCGAATTGCCCAAAGGATCTCACCAGGAGGCTGCTCAGGAGGCTGCCGTCTTCATCCGCAACGAGGAGGCGAGCGCTGAGCTGCGGTCCTTCCTGGCCCCCGAATGCGAGCGCGATCAGGCTTGCAATGGCCAAGGGAATGACGAGCCAGAGAAGCAGGGCAAGCGGATCGCGCAGGCGACGCCGCACGTCCTTGATCGCCGCGCTCCATAGGAATCTCACGGTCACTCCCTCAGTTCCTTGCCGGTGAGCTTGATGAACAGGCTCTCCAGGCTTGGCTGAGTCAGCGTGGTTTCGCGCACCTCGGCGCCTGTGCGCGCGAGGGCAGCGAAGAGGTCCGGTAGCTTGCGCGAGGCGCCGAGAATCGCAAGCCTCAGTGCCCCTTCGTCAGCCTGCACTACTTCCACTCCATCCAGCGCCTTCAACGCCTCGACCGCCTTGGCGGCGTCGAAATGTCCCACGAGCCGCAGGATGTCGCTTTCGCCAAGAAGGGCTCGAAGTTCCGGCAGCGAACCGCTTGCGATGACCTTGCCGTGGTCGATCGCGGCAAGCCGATCGCAGAGGGTCTCGGCCTCATCCATGTAGTGGGTGGTGTAGAGCACGCAGGCGCCTTCGCCTGCCTGGCTCCGCACCATACCGAGCAGATGCACACGAGACTGCGGATCCACGCCGAGCGTGGGTTCGTCCAGTAACAGCACCTTCGGCCGATGCAAAATGCCGCAGCCGAAGTTGAGCCGGCGCTTCATGCCCCCGCTGAAGCGCTTGACCGGTTCACGCGCCCGATCGAGCAGGCCAATGCTCGCGAGCACCTCTTGGGCCCGCTGCTTGAGTGGGGCCCCCCGCATCCCGTATGCCGCTCCCCAGTAGAGCAGGTTTTCAGTGGCGGAGAGCTCTTCATACAGGGCCAGGTCTTGCGGGACGATGCCGACCTGCGCTCGCGCTGCGCGACCCTCCAGAATCACGTCGTAACCCATCACACGGACTCTGCCCGTGGTGGGCTGGAGCAGCCCTGAGATGCAGCCGATGGTCGTGGTCTTGCCCGCACCGTTGGGCCCCAGCAGCCCCAGAATTTTCCCGGCCTCGGCGGTGAAGCTTACATCTGCAACTGCGAGCAAGTCGCCGTATTTCTTGGACAGTCCTTCAACCTCGATCAAGATGCCTCCGCAAACTCCAGCACCGCAGTCCTGGTCCGTGTTCCTCCCACTGGTTTCATATACGAATTTTTTTGCCAGTCCGTTGACCGCCAAATTCACGGGCACGCTTCGTATCAGCACACGCCCTCACATTTCTGTACCATGGCCGCAGCTTTGGGCAGGGAGGTTTCGATTCATCAAATGCGCGATTCAAGTAAAAACAACAGCTCGGAGTCCGCCGTCAGCGCAGGGGGCCTTTGCCCTGCCTGACCAGAACGGGTTCCTCCTGAGTCAGGTCAACAATAGTCGAGGGCTCCAGACCTCCAGGTCCAGCATCCAGAAAAAGATCCACCGTGCGTGCGAAGGTCTCAGCTATTTCATCAGGGTCGCTGAGAAAACCCTGATCGGGCAGGCAAGCGCTCGTGCTGATTATGGGCAATCCGAATTCAGACAGCAGAGCCTGGCAGGTGGCGTCATCCGGCACCCTTATGCCAACCGTTTTTCGATTCTCCAAGAGGATCCGGGGAACCTGCTTCGTAGCAGTAAGAATGAAGGTATAAGGCCCAGGAAGCAGATGCCGCATGATTTTATATGCGGGATTGGAGACGAAGGCATATTCTGCAATGCCCTTCAGATCCGGACAGATGAAGCTCAGAAGCTTGCGTTTGTCATTGCCTTTGATCTGATAGATCCTTTCGACCGCCTTCTTGTTGAAAAGACCGCAACCGAGCCCGTACACGGAGTCCGTGGGATAAATGACAAGCCCGCCGTTCCTTAGCACATCGACGGCGGCTTTCAAGTGCCGTTCTTGCGGACTCACTGGATGTATCGGCAGTCTTTTCATAGATTCAGAATCACTTTACCCGATTTCAGCACATTGGGAAACCTGGCGCCAGGCCGGGGACTTCCTGCACGACCGGCTCTCCGGGACCGTTCTGCCGAATAGCCGGGGAATTTCCTCCAGATCCCATGTCATTCCATGAGCTGTTTTTCCCCTGGTTTTCGCATTTGGTGGCAGAGGACGAAACTTGGCGCGATCCTCGGACCCTTTGCTCAGACCCAGCCAGCGGGGATGACCCGCTTCCGAATTCAAAGGAGGTTTACTCATGAGCGCAGTCTTGGTTATCGTCATCGGCTTGGCGGCGGGATTTCACGCAGCCCTCTATGGTGCCTACAAGGACTCTCCCCATGAATCGTTTATGGCTCGGCGGTTTGTGCGCGAGCTTGTTTTCGCCACCGGTGTGGCCGCGGTGCTCGCTGCGCTGCACCTCTCCGATGGCCAAACCCCATTCGTGATCTACCTGTCGGTTTTTGCGCTGGCGCGCATTATCACGGAATTCTGGAAGCTGTTCCTGCGCGTCGAACCGCAAGAAGACTTCCGCATCCCCACCCAGGTCCATTGGGTCAGGGGAGTCGTGCATGATCCTATCATTCGTCTGATCATGGGCATCGGCTTTCTTGCCGGCATCTACGGTTGCTATCGGCTGTTCCGGCTCTTGCCGCACTCGCTGCCGTGGGTCGTAACCGGGCTGATCGTCGGTTGCGGGATAGGCCTCGCGGAGGCGATGGTCGGCGCATATAAGGACGGGACCATTGAAGGTTTCTCCTTCCGCAAATTTCTGAAGAGCCCGACCTTCGGGACGCTCGGCGGACTCGTCGCATGTTTTCACACGACCAGCCTGGCGTTCCTGCTCCTTGCCGCCATCGGGACCATGCGGATGTTCAACGAGCTGCTGTTCAAAATGATCGTGCGCGACTATACCCCTGGAAAGTTCAAGTCCATGGTCGGCCCCTTCCAGGAATGGATGACTCGGCGGCGCTTCTTCCTGCCGCCCTATGCCGCGACTTGGCTGCTTTATCTGGTCCTCTTCGCCCGTTTGAGCTGATGGGGAGGGCGAGAAGCGGAATCCGTACAAGACAGGAGAGTGCCATGACAAGGCTTGGTTTTATAGACTGCGTCCTGAACGCCGCCTGTCTTGTGCTTGCTTCTCACGGCATGAAAGGCCCTGGAGGAGGATGACATGGAGACCTGGCAGCAACTGAGCGCGACGGGATTGTTTCTCTTATGCTTCAGTCTGTCGATCGTGAGTGCCCTCGTGCCCTGGGTGAACGGCGAGGTGCTACTGCTGTCGCTTACCGCGCTGGCCCGCTCTCCATCCGATCTTGTGGTGCTGGTACTGCTTGCGAGCGCAGGACAGATGGTGGGGAAGTGCGTCCTGTATTGGGCAGGCCGCGGCACGGGCTGGCTCCAGTCCGCGCGCATCCGGCGCGTGGTGAACGCCTGGCGGGAGCGGTTCGAGCGGGCGCCCTCCAAGCTGCTCGCACTCGTCTTTGTGAGTTCCGCCCTCGGCATCCCGCCCTTTTATGTAGTAACGATTCTGGCAGGAGCTCTCAGGGTGAGGTTGGGCCCCTTCATCGGCGTGGGAACGTGCGGCCGGTTGGTACGGTTTGGAATTCTGGTCGCCGTCCCTCACTTCGCGATCCGGCTGCTTCGCTAGAAGCCTCTTTGGAGCTGGGCGACCAGCAGGATGATGCAGACAAGCACCGCGATCCCGTACGAAAGCGCGAAAATCCAGCGCCGGGCCAGCCAGACAGGATAGCTGACCGGTTTGTTGGCGTGCATCCCCCTCACCTGGCGCTTCAAAAACGTCTTGTAGAGCTCTACGCCGACCCGTTCACCCCCGACAGCAGCAAGGGCGATCACGAACCAGTTCGTCGAGAAGCGGATGAAGAGCATCCCGGTCATGGCGCTCACGATGGGGCTCCGGACGAATTTCGCCGGTATGAATCCTTCGAACTGTGAGTCCTTCAGCGCACCGCCGATGGCAACGAGCAACCCGCCGGCAGCCCCCACAATCAGTCCCGGCAGCCACAGGTTCGCAGAACCGGTCACCATCCTGGCAAGCCACCAGGCCAGCAGGCGGAACAGCCAATAGGAACCGATCACGAAACCGACGCCCAGCAGCACTTTTACGACACGAGCATCGGCCGGCACGCGCATCCTGTTGAGTAGCTTGTAGTACTCGCCGTGCGCGCCTTTACGGAAGAAGCCCTTGTAGGCCTCGTCGACCACCCGCTCCACCGCTACAATTGCAAAGGCAAAAATGCCGAGATTGTCTGTGGCGCGAATTCCGGCGATGCCGGCGTAGGATAAGACAGCGCCGGCGGCAGCCCCGACGAGAATACTGCGAAAAAACCTGCCGATAAAGAAACCCTCCCACGGCGGATCCTTAAATCCCTGCCAACTGGATACGATGAGGCCAGCCACCGCCCCCGTTGCTATCGGAAGAATCTTCAACAGAGCGAGCACCAGATGATCGCCTCCTTCACGAGCTGCAGAAATGGTACTAAGAATTGCTCTCACAAGCCAGAATTGCGGGCAAACTAAAGTTACCCTGTGTTCCAACCCGAATTATTCGTGAAGCAGAGCCAAACGCCGGTGAAAGGCAACCAAACTGGACGCGGATAGACGCTGGCCGGAGCTTTTGCCGTCCTGCTTGCCCGGAACGCTGGCGCCTGCGGCGCGGCAAAATCTCCTGCACGCCGTCCAAGACCGAACGGTCAGCGTCTGTCAGCGTTTTTCCGCGTCCCAAAATTCATTTTGATCGCATATTCACTAATAATCCGATCCGGGCCAATGTCCTTCCTCTTCTCTGCCCGAGCTAGTTCTATTATGCATGTCGGGCTCTTCCGGGAAAATCGGGAGGCCCCCTTTTTCATTTATGGTAGATTATTTTGATGCAACAGACGCTTGAGAGCCGGACGCCGGCGCTGGAATTGGTCGAACTTCTCGCTCGGCGCCATCCCGATCTCCCCATCGAGGCTATCTTCAAGGAAGACCTCCTGCGGCGGGGGATGGCATGGTCGGGAGAAGCGCTGGAACTGGCCGCGAATTACAAGCGCAAGGCTTATTTCATTTTTTCCTTCGACATGGTGCCGATCTCGGGAATGGAACTGGGCGAGAACATCAGGGCCCCCGAGGAGGTCCGCCTGGTTGGAGGCGCGTTCAATTTCAACCCGGTGATCGTCTCCGTGCGCCTCAATCCCACATCTCCCTATCGGGTGGAATCGGAGGAAAGCGGCCTGGTCCTCAAACTCGATGGGCACGCCGTCGCGCGCGTCGAGCTGCAGAAATCCCCCGCGTACTACGAGCGTACTCTTTCGAACGGCAAACCGATCACCGATATCGCCCCTACCATCGAATGGGGCTATCTGCTGTATCTGACCGTATTCCGCCTTTGCCAGTATTTTGGGGCCCAGGAGGAGTGCCAGTTCTGCGACATCAACGAGAATTACCGGCAGCAGAAACAGGCGGGCAGGCCCTACACTTCCGTCAAATCGGTGGCCGAGATCCTGGAAGCGCTCGAGATCATTGCCGCTACCGACAGCGACAGCAAGGCCTATACCGTCACCGGCGGGAGCATCACGTCGACGCTGGAAGGGAAGTCCGAGGTTGACTTTTATGTGCAGTACCCGGAAGCCATAGAGACGCGATTTCCCGGGCGCTGGATCAGCAAGGTCGTGGTCCAGGCGCTGCCCAAAGATGAGGTTCAGAAACTTCGCGATGCGGGGGTGCAGATCTATCATCCGAATTATGAAATCTGGGACAATAGCCTGTTCGAAACTTTGTGCGCCGGGAAAGCCCGTTACATCGGCCGGAAGGAGTGGATACGCCGGATCCTGGATGCGGCGACGGTGTTCCCTCCCGCGCATGTGATCCCGAATTTCGTGGCCGGGATTGAGATGGCCGGACCGCGCGGTTTTGCCACGGTGGACGAAGCAATCGCCTCGACGGCGGAAGGGATTGATTTTTTCATGAGCCACGGTATTTCGCCGAGGTTCACTACATGGTGCCCGGAACCGCTAAGCGTGCTGGGTAGAGATCGAAAAGGCGCCCCGCTGGAGTACCACGTTCGCCTGCTGCGTGTGTACCGCGACACGCATGCGAAGCACCACCTTCCTGCCCCGCCCGGATACGGGGAGCCGGGTCTGGGGCGGGCGGTCTTTTCGGTTTCCTCTTTTATGGATGTGCTGCCGCCGCGGCCGGACTGTTAGTGCCCCATGCCCGAATTGCCCGAAGTAGAGACCATCGCTTGCAAGCTCCGCAGCACGATTGCCGGCAAGCGCATCGCCGCGGTTCACCTTTCCGGCAAAGCCCTGCGCCGGCCCATCCCCGCCGATCTTGCTTCCATTCTTCAGGGCCGCGCGATTCGGTCGATACACCGCAGGGGGAAGTATCTGATCCTGGAGATGGAACCACACGCCTTCTGGCTGATCCACCTGGGGATGTCAGGAAGGATTTTCTATCTGCCCAGCGCGTCCGAACCCCCGAAGCACACCCACGCTACTTTTCGATTCACCGATGGAGGAGAGCTTCAGTTTTGCGACCCGCGGCGTTTCGGACTGATGGATGTTTACCAGGTCTCCAGCCTGGCGGCTCTCCCCGAGCTGCGCCTCTTGGGAAAAGACCCTCTCAGTTCAGGATTTAACGCTGACTGGCTTTTGCCGGAACTCGCGCAGAGCCGGAGGGAGATCAAGTCGTTTCTGCTCGACCAGCATAAAATCGCCGGCCTGGGAAACATTTACGTTTGCGAGGCGATGTTCCGCGCCCGGGTGCATCCGACAAGGCGCTGCGACACCTTTACCCGGCGGGAGGCGGTCAGTCTGGCTCGAGCGATACGCGAAGTTCTCCGGGCTGCCATCCGCAATCGCGGCACGAGCTTTTCCGACTTCATGGATTCCGACGGGGAACCCGGTGCGCATCAGGACTTCCTGCATGTCTTTCAAAGAGAGGGAGAGAAATGCCGGCGCTGTCGTGCGACAATAGTGCGCATGAGGCAGGGGAATCGCAGCACATACTATTGTCCTCGCTGCCAGAATGGCAGGCTGGGGAGCCAAGGAAAGAAGGGTTGATCCTGTGACAGAAGACTACAAGAAATGCTCGCATTGCAAGGGTACCGGCATCTGCCATGTGTGCCATGGAACCGGGCGGCTGGCTCTTCAAAAGGGCAAGCAATGCACCTCCTGTTTCCCTCATGGGAGCGGGAAATGCCAGAACTGCCGGGGACTGGGGGGCTTTGACCGGGCCGGCCATCCCTCCGCGCCTCCCGATTCGGCCTCATCATCAGAGCCGGTCTCCTGATTTTGGATCTTGGATTTTGGATTTGAGCTGGATAGCGACTTCGAATCAGTTGAGGTTAACTCCGAAAGACAGGCCGGGATTCCAAAATCAGAAATCCAGAATCCAAAATATCAAGGTGCTCAACGTGTACTGGTCACCTTCGTGAGGCTTCGCGGGCGGTCCGGGCTCAGGCCCTTCAGGAGTGAGAGCTTCTCTGCGAAGATCTGGCCGGGGATGATGTAAGGGATTGCCGAGTAGAGTTCCGGAATGGAGGCCGGGATTTCGATCGCGCAGCGGGCTTGGTTCAGTGCCGTCTTCTCGCTCGAGATGACCAGCATGTCTGCCTGCAGCTCCTTGAGCCGCGAAATGAGCACGCGCATGTCGCGCAGGACTTTGCCGGGTGGTGCAAAGAGCATCACCGGAAAATCCCGCTGCACCATGGCAATGGGGCCGTGCAGAAAATCCGCGGCAGAGAAACGCTCGGCGATGATGTAGCAGGTTTCCATGAGCTTAATGGCGAGTTCGTAGGCATTGGCGTAGTTCAGGCCGCGGCCGACCACGGCGCAGCGGTCCATGAATCGATATCTTTCAATGATCGACTCGATCCGCGGTGACAGGCCGAGGGCAGCCTGCGCGTAATCGGGGATGCGACGGAGGGGCTCGCAGTTGCCGCCGCTCAGAGTGTCGGCAAGCATGTGGAGGAGCATGAGCTGACAGGTGTAGGTCTTGGTGGCGGCGACGCTTCTTTCCATGCCGGCGCGGGTGACGAAGGCTTCATGCACAATACCGGCCATGCTGGATCGGCTGTGATTGGTGATGGCGAGCACGTGCGCGCCGCTCCTCTTGCAGCTTTCCAGGACGGCATTCACGTCGGCTCCCTCACCCGACTGGCTGATGCCGACGACCAGGGCGTCACGCAGCTTCAGCCGTTTGCGATACAGCGTATGCACCGAAGGGGCGGAGAGAGAAACCGGTATGCCGGTGCTGATCTCGAGCAGATATCGCCCAAACAGAGCGGCGTTATCCGAGGTCCCGCGCGCGACGAGCACGATGAGGCGCAGATCGCGACTCTTCAGGAAAGAGGCCAGGCGAACCATCCTCGGCAACTCGGAGCGCAGCGTGCGGTCGAGAGCCTCCGGCTGCTCGGCGATTTCCCGAAACATGATCGACACGCGGAATTTCCTCCGGCACCGATCATGGGCAACGAACGGCATTTTTGTCAATGACTGAAAAGGGGACATCCCGCTTTTCCTGCCTTTTCGCGGCCGTCAGGATGTGAAGGCAGGAGATGCAAAGTGTCGCCGTATGTGCGAGGAGGTGGCGGCATCAATCAGAATCGTCGTAAAGCAATCGAAACCGGGGATCGTGCCGAAAGGGCCGGGGTCGTTGGTTGTTATCTTTCCGGTCGTATGCGCGAGCAAGCCGAAGAATCGCTGCAGGAACTCGAAGCGCTGGCAGATGCTGCCGGCGCCGAGGTCGTCGAGCGTGTGCTTCAGGTGCGTCTCAAGCCCGATCCGGCATTCTTCATCGGCCGAGGCAAAGCTGAAGAGCTCCGCCTGCGCACAGAGGCTGAGAATCTCGATCTTATCATCTTCGATCAGGAGCTGACTCCGGGACAGCAGCGCAACCTCGAGAACAGGATCGGCTGCAAGATCCTCGACCGCACCCAGCTGATCCTGGACATATTCGCGCGCCGTGCCCGCACGCGGGAAGGGCAACTCCAGGTCGAGCTGGCGCAGCTGAATTACCTGCTTCCCAGACTGACAGGGAAGGGCACGCTGTTGTCACGGCTGGGCGGCGGGATCGGCACCCGGGGGCCGGGCGAGACGAAACTGGAGATGGACCGGCGGCGCATCCGCAGCCGGATCGCTCGCCTGAGCTGCGAGCTGGAACAGGTGCGCGCGAAGCGGGACCTTCAACGCGCCCGGCGGCAGGGCGTGCCGGTGCCGATCGTGGCTCTGGTAGGCTATACCAATGCGGGCAAGTCGACGCTGTTCAACACCTTGACGCAGGCAGGCACCGAAGAGAGCAGTCGGCTTTTCGCGACGCTCGATCCGCTGCTGCGTCGGGTGATACTGCCCAACCGGCTCCAGATCGTCCTCTCCGACACGGTAGGCTTCGTGCGCAAGCTCCCTCACGACATCGTGGCCGCATTCCGCGCTACGCTCGAGGAAGTGCGGGAGGCGGACCTGTTGCTGCACCTCATCGACATCAGCAACCCAAACTGGCGCGATCAGGCCAAAGCAGTAGAGGACGTGCTGGCGCAGCTGGAGGTGTCGAAGACCCCTACCATCGCGGTCTATAACAAGACCGATCTGTTGCCCGCCGGCATGGCCGCACACACCCCCCCGCTGCCCGGGCACCGATTTGTTCTTGTCTCCGCCAAGACCGGCACGGGGCTGCCGGCCTTGATCAAGGAACTCATGGCGGAACTCGAGTCCTTTGCCATGCAGGTGGAGCTCAAGATTCCGTACGCCAACGCTGCAGTGCTCTCCCGGATTCACGAACAGGGCCGGATTCTCTCGGAGGTGTACGAAAACGACGGCGTCAAGGTCAACGTCGTGATCCCGCGTTCGGCGGCGCGGTCGTTGCGCCGTTACGTTCTTCACAAGGAGCACGAGGAGCATTCAAAATGAAAAGAAGGGAATTCAATCGCCTGCTGCTGGCATGCGCCGTCGGAGCGGCGGGCTCATTCCGATTGCCGGAGTTCGTCAGGTCCGGTGCCGGGCCAAACCCGGCGGGCTACACCATCAATCCGGATCGCCTGCGCTCGAGCCTGGAAGCGCTGTCGCAGTTCGGGCGCAATCCGCAAGGCGGCGTGACACGCGTAGCCTGGACTCGGGCGGATATCGAAGCCAGGCGTTTTGTGATGGGAAAGCTGATGCCGGCTGCCGGCCTCAAAGTCCGCATGGATCCTGCCGGATCAATTTTCGGCAGACGGGAGGGGCGCGAGAACCTGCCGGTGATCCTGTTCGGCTCGCATATCGACAGCGTTCCGGAAGGCGGCATTTTCGATGGTGCGCTCGGCTCGCTGTCGGCGATTGAGATCATGCAGACGCTTGCGGAGCGAAGGATCGAAACCCGCCATCCGCTCGAGTGCGTGATCTGGTCGAACGAAGAAGGCACGCACTACGGGCGCGGATTGTTCGGATCGCGGGCAGTCGTCGGAGAGTTTGAACCCGGAGAGCTGGATGAAAAGGATGAGCAGGGGGTATATATCCGGGACGCCGTTGCCGGCATCGGCGGCGATCTGTCGCGCATAGGGGAAGCCGTGCGCAAGGCGGGCGAAATTACGGCGTACCTCGAATTGCACATCGAACAGGGGGGCGTTCTTGACCGGGCGGGAATTCCCGTTGGGATTGTGGAGGGCATTGTGGGCGTCGTGCGCTACCGGGCGGTAGTCAACGGGGAAGCCAATCATGCGGGAACCACGCCCATGCCCGACCGGCACGACGCCCTGGTTGCTGCCTCCCGACTGGTTATTGCTGTCCGGGAGGAGACCGTTCGGGAACCGGGCCGCCAGGTGGGTACGGTGGGAAAACTTTCGGTTCATCCCGATGTGCCCAATATTGTTCCAGGACAGGTCGAGCTCGTCATCGAACTGCGCGACCTCGCAATGGGAAAGGTCGCCGGCATTTTCAAGCGCATCGAGATGCGCGCCGCGGAGATCGCCGCTTCAAGCGGCACAAAAATCACGCTTCAACCCACCAGCACGCACCAACCGGCGCTGGCCGCTCCCTGGGTGAGAGAAGTCATCGCGCAGGCGGCGGCAGCGACGGGGCTGAAGACGCTCAGCCTGCCATCCGGTGCCGGGCATGACGCCCAGATGTTGGCTCGAATCGCTCCTATGGGGATGATTTTTGTGCCATCCGCGGGCGGCATCAGCCACTCGCCCAAGGAACTGACCCGATGGGAAGACGCCGCAAACGGATGCGAGGTTCTCTACAAAGCAGTCCTTGCCGTCGACAAACGCTACTGAGGGTTGACACCGGGAATGGTTCTGCCACGGGCCTCCCTGGAGGCATCGGGGGATAAATTCAGTCCCCACCAGCTCCAGTGCCGTCCAGCTGGCTTCATACGCGGTTTCTGCCGTGCGCGGGATGATGATGGTTCAAAGGCACGATTGGATTCTGCCTTTCCACATCCCGCCTTTTCCTTGCCAGTGTCGTCGGGCCGAGTCGATGGTCATGAACGTGTAGAGGAGCGCTGCCACGGGGAGCAGCAAGGCGGTCAATCCAGGTTGCCGGTAGAGTCGGATGGTGGGCCGATAGGCCAGAGCCATGAGCGCCCAGGCGGCACCGCCAAGCCCGGCAATCAGGAAATGACGCGTGAGGCTTCCAGCCGCAAGGCCGATCACCGGCACCATGTAAATCACGATCATTCCAACAATTGTGAGCAGGAGCCCGATCGGAGAATATTTCAGCTGCACGTAGGCGCTGCGCGCCACCATATTCCAGATATCTGCAAACCTGTGAGGGCGGATGCTGTGTGAGCGCTGAGTGAGCTCGATCCGGATTGGTCCGCGGGCCTTGATCAGCCGCGCCAGCGCGCAGTCATCGATCAGATCCCCGCGAATGGCTTCGAGGCCGCCCGCCCGTCGCAGCGCCTCGATGCGCACCAGCATGCTGCCGCCGGCGGCCGCGGCGATCGGATGCCGGGGGCTGTTTGCATATCGGAACGGATAAAGCTTGCGGAAATAGAATATGAATGCGGGAATCAGCATTCGTTCCCAGAAAGCGGCACAGTAAAGCAGCGCCATGGTCGAGACGAGATCCAGCCTCCGGCTCTCCGCCCGCCCAACGAGATCGCGCAAGGCCTGCCGGTCATGTTCGAGATCGGCATCGGTGAACCATATGTACCTGGCGCGCCGGAGAACGACACTGGCATGCTCTACTCCCTGCGCCATTGCCCAGAGCTTGCCGGTCCACCCCGTGGGCAACGCTTGGCCGGGAAAAATATGAAACGCATGTCCCTCACCTTCGGCGGCCAGCCGAGCCTGAGCCGCCGTTCCGTCATCGCTGCTGTCATCGATCAGGACTATCGAAAACTCACCGGGATAATCCTGGGACCGCAATGAGGTGATAGTACGTTGGATAACAGGAGCCTCGTTCCGGGCAGGCACCACGGCTACCACGGCAGGCCACTCCGCGAACTCATTGGCGTCAGCCGGCAGATCCATGTCGAGCTTCCAAAAAAATCCCCGGAAGAGCAGCAAGTAAAGCCAGGCAGCCAAAGATAATGAGGCGAGTATGAGCAACACGGTGGCCAAGATATCACCTTCCAGGTACCACGATGAAAAAAATGGGTTACAGGATGCCGGTTTTTGAGGAGCTGTTTTCGGAGCAGGAAACGGCTATTCAGTCACAGGATTTCGTTGATAGTATTACCACATGGAAAAGCCTGTGATTCGGGTGGGCGTCAGCAGCTGTCTCCTCGGCCAGAAAGTCCGGTTCGATGGTGGGCATAAGCTTGACACGCTGATCACAGAAGTACTGGGGAGCTGCTTTGAGTGGGTTCCCGTTTGCCCCGAGATGGAGATCGGCCTCGGAACCCCGCGGGAAAGCCTGCGCCTGATCGGGAGTTCCGAAAGTCCGCGCCTCATCGCGATCAGATCGGGCACAGACCACAGCCGTAAAATGCGGGACTGGGCCGAAAAGCGGCTCGAGGAGCTTGCGCTACTCGATCTGAATGGCTACGTATTGAAGAAGGACTCCCCTTCGTGCGGCATGGAGCGTGTGCGGATATATGACGAGAATGGCATGGCGCGGCGCACGGGGAGCGGGATCTTTGCCGGACTGCTGATCCGCCGGTTCGAGATGATTCCGGTGGAGGAGGAGGGGCGTCTGCACGACATGAGTATCCGCGAGAACTTTGTCGAACGCGTTTTCGCACATCATCGCTGGCAGGAATTCGTAAAGGCCGGGCCGCAGTCGCGTGATCTCGTGGTTTTTCACACCAGGCACAAGCTGACACTCTCATCTCATAGCAGTGAGCGCTATCGGAAATTGGGGCGTCTGGTCGCCGACATCGGCAGACGGAAAATAAACGAGGTGCTCCAGGAGTACGGCCATCTCTTCATGGAAGCACTGAGAGTCAGGGCGACTGCGAGGAAACATGCCAACGTCCTATTTCACATCCTTGGTTTCCTGAAAAACCAGATCGACGCGGAAGATAAGGCTGAACTCGCAGCGAGCATCGATGACTATCGCAAAGAACTCGTGCCCCTGGTAGTGCCCATGACTCTTCTCCAGCACCATCTGCGACGCCACCCGGTCCCTTGGGTCCTGGAGCAAACCTATCTGAATCCCTATCCCGCCGAGCTGATGCTGCGCAACCATGTGTAAAGCAAAGCACCCGATACAAATGAATGAATGATAAGGAATTGCTTTGCAGGGAGTGCGTGAGGATGGGGCAGGTGGGCGGGGAGGAGTAGGGGAATATGCCCGGTTTCGGATGGGATGCAGCTGCCGCATCCGTGAAAGGTAACCTGCAGGAGGCGAAAGCGGGAGAGGGAGAGGGGCGGGACGTCCCGCCCCTCTCCCTCTTTCCGCGCCGGCGCCGGATCCGGGCACACTTCCGCCCGGGCAAGGCCGGCTGTGTTGAAAGCACAGGAGCGCAGGCCGCCTCAGGCGGTTGCGTCCGGCCAGTGGCCGGCGTCGTCAGGGTCGACGATCTCCTCATCGTAATGGACCCATTATGCGGCAGGGGGCGGCGGCGGGCGCTCGGGCCGGTCCCACATCTTCAGGCGGCGCAGGATCTTTTCGATGACCGGGGCGTCTCCGATCAGGCTGATGATCTTGAGTGGTCCGGAGCAGCGGGGACAGACCAGGGGAAGACGTCCAGGGACTCGCCTCCAATCAGATGTCCTCATTTCCGCATACGCAAACGATGCCCGGGTTGCGCTGGACATATTCCGCACCGGAGGTCTCGACAGTTATCTTTCCGCTCCGGGCATCAACACCGCGATGGCGAGGCTCAAGATGGGTGAGCCGAGCGCGACGGCCGGAAGATGGAATGAGTGGCTGGGAGTCACAACCGTGCGGGAGATTGCCCGACTGACCGGCGGCCGGGCAGCGATTTACGAAAACGTCGGCAAGGCGCTCGACCGCATCAACGAGATCACGCGGGTGGAGTACCTGCTTGGCTATTACCCGAAGGACGAGACCTGGAACGGAGATTACCGGCGGATCGACGTGAAAGTGAATCGGCGCAATCTGCGCGTTTCCTTCAGGCACGGGTATTACGCTCGCGACGCCGTGCAACCTTCAGAACGTGACGAGAGATTTATCAATTCCCGCGTTACGGCCGCCGGAGCCTACGAGCGGGACCTGGACGAGCTTGAATTCAAAGTCGACACGGCTGCACTGAAGGACGCCGGCGGCCAACCTCAAATCAAAGTCGATCTGCAGATCGAAGCCGCCGATGTCGCATACAAGGTTTTCGGCAACCTGCACACAGCCAGGCTGCGCATCGCCATCTATTACGCGGACGCCCAGAGACATTATTTGGGTGCCGACTTGAAAACAATGGACCTGAACCTGCTCGAAGAGACCTATCAGCAGTTTCTACAAACGGGGATCCATTGTTCCATCATGATCCCGGAGAAGGCGCCCCGCCAGATTCTCAAAGTGATCATCTACGACATAGGGGGCGATAAGCTTGGAAGCAAGCTGGTAAAGTTGAGATAGTGTCGCCAAATTTGTTCAAGGACGCTTCTGTTGCCGGCAGCCCTCAGGATTTGGCTCTCTGGGTTCGCTGCCATCGGGCTGATTCATACCATACGTCAGTTCTCCGGACTTGCGCCTGGGCTTTGCTGGTGGACCCTTTCAGGGCCTCAATTGGACTTTTTATGCATGCGCCATTCCGGTCTGTCGCCAAAGACTGGAGTAGGTTACCTGGCATGTTAGATCATGATTTGGTATGATGTAGCATGAAAGGAAATGCTATGAAAAACGAGCCCTTTGCCACAAAGCTCCCGTCCGATCTCACCGCCCAATTGGACGCTGTCTGCAAAAAGCTGGGCCTGCGAAAGAACTTCGTACTCGAAACCGCCTTGAGAGAAAAACTCGAAGACTTGCTCGACGCTGAGGATCTTCGAGAAGCAATGAGCGAAGCCACGGGATTTCACGCCTGGGGCGATATAAAGAGAGAATCACGCCGGGGTGGCAAGAAGTGACGTATAAGGTAGAGTTGGAAACCCGCGCCAGACGTGAATATCGCGATCTGCCAGCCGAGACTCGCGAGCTGATCTCCGATGCCATCGACGACCTCCAGGCGGATCCTCGGCCACCCGGATGCAAAAAACTTGTCGGGGGCAACGGGTTTCGCGTTCGGACCGGTGACTACCGCATCCTTTACACCGTCGATGACAATCTGCATCTTGTGAGGATCTACAGGATCGGCCATCGTCGAGAAGTCTATCGCCGGCTTTAATGTGACGAAGCAGGTGATTCTGGAGAATCCGATAAGTATTGCGTCCCCGGGTCTCCGAAGGAAGACCGCCTATGGCGCATCGTTCAAGATCAAGAGCCTGCGGATCGTTGACGTTGGCAATGTTGCTTTGGGCGCTGGCCGCAATGCCCCAGGCCACAGAGTCCCAATTTGCTCCCCCCGGCGCACGCCCTTGGTCTGACACTTCCCCTACCGTCTCAAAGACCGCGTTTTCGCGAGACGGCAAATTGGTAGCCCTGGTTTATAGATATGGGGTTACAGTGTTGGATCTTGAGTATTGGAGGGAGAAGTGCCTGGTTACCAAAGAAGGGGTCACCGCACTCGCTTTCACCCATGACGGTGCCGAACTGGCAATCGCTGCGAAAGGTTCCAACGACAATTCACCGATCGGCGAGCCCGCTCCTTTCGTTGAGATTCAGATCATTGATGTGCGCACCGGCGCCGTAAAGAAAAAACTCCCTGACACCAGAGTCACGAATGTTATGGAAATGGCGTTCACGTCCGCGGGAGCGCTGTTTGCGGTGGTGGCCAACACTGGACCCAATGTGGCCGGGCGGTACTATATTCCCCCGCTCGACGGATTATTTCTCTGGAATGTGTTTGCCGGCAAACTGACTCCCCTGTTGACCGGAGACCAGGCGCCAACAGTGGTGTGTCAACGCGCCGCATTCGCTCCCGACGGCGAGTCTTTTGTCTTGTCGCTTGGCAATGGGCCCAAGGATGAGATCTGGATGGATTCCACTGCCGCGCCTTCCGTCGCACACAAGATTGCAGGGTTGGCAGACTATTGGGGCTACCCCTTCCGCGTCACGGCTCTGGCATTTTCAGACGACGGAAAGACGTTAGCATATTGCGCTAATCAATCTGGTACTGTTGGTCGCGGGATCGGTTCCTATGTAATTGGATTTCACGACTTTGCCAAAAGCAAGGATGTGCGAAGAATCCGGAACTTCCCGACCAACGGAATGTCCCTCGTGTTTCTGGCCGACGGAAGGCTTGCGGCCCTTCCCCAGACTTTATTACAGGCACGGATGCAAGCGATCGACTTGCCGTCCGCTTTGCCGGCGCAAATAAATCAGGCCCTCCGCGCAGTTACGATATGGAATCCGGCGAATGGAAAAGTCGAGAAGAGAATGGTTCTCCCGAGCGACAGTACCGTAAACCTGCTCATCCCGAAACAAAATGCTCTGGCCTCACTGGCCGGAAGCACTTGGTCATTTCGTGACCTGCAGACTGCCGAAGTCAAGGCCAGCATCGTGGCTGTGGGTCCCCAGTGCATTCCGGCCGGCGCCGCACTTCTGCATCAGGAAATGCGACGGGCCCAGCAATCGTTCAGCATACATCGAATCCTGGCCATATCCTTCCTCCCCGGTGATCCCGGCGTGCTGGTGGGCGTCAACGATGACGGCGTCGCCTATTTCTGGAACATGGCAACGGGAACTGAGCTGCAAAGGAGCCGGATTGTGCCTTCCACGGACTGTCTCGCCATATCGGAGAATGGCCGGACCGTCGCCGCGGCGGGAGAGGATGGGAAATCGGTTTTTTCTTTGGAGGATAACGGCAGCCTAAGAAGGGTTCCATCGACCGACATTGCGCAGCGGGCCGGCGCCCTCGCGGCATCACCGGGCGGAGAAATGCTGGCGTTCGGCGGAACGGATGGGATGATCGTCATCTGGGATGTGACAAAACGTGCGGTAGTCCGGCAATGGAAGGGTCACGGCGGGGCGGTCCGCTCCATGGCGTTTTCCCGCGATGGCACGATGCTGGCAAGCAGCGCGGATGACCTGACGCTGAATTTATGGAGCGTGGGTACAGGCGCCTTGGTGCAGTCCTTGGAAGCGCGCAAGAGGAAGGCAAATGCAGTGACCTTCGCGGCGGGCCCGAATGCGCTTCTTGCGAGTGGCGGGGATGACTCGAAAGTCATTTTGTGGGATGTGAGAAACCGAAAAAGCGTAAGAACGCTTGACGGGCATCGGGGTCCGGTACGCAGCATCTCCTTCTCGCCCGACGGCTCGATTCTCATCAGCGGGGCTGATGACGGCTTGATCGTGTGGGATGTCAAGACGGGCAAAAGGATCAAGGTCCTGTTGGGAAACTCGGCAGAATGGCCCGGAGGCCGCGGCGCACCGATAGGGAAGCCAGCGGTCCCCGGAGGCAATTACATCACCATCATGTCCATCCGTTTTTCGACCGACGGCAAACTTGTTGCCTGCGGAGGGACCAACAACACGGCTATGGTCTGGGACACCAAAACCTGGGGAAAAAGGGTGTTCAAGCCAA